>JBFKJL010000183.1:0-5535 GCA_041631795.1 Saprospiraceae bacterium
CACGAACTTTCATCGAACTATTTAAGATTGATCTTAATCATCTCACGATTGATCGAAAACAATCAATGCTTCGACTGGAATTTTGTAATTTTTTGTTTATAAAGTGAGAATAGAGCTATATGAATAAATATTTGTGCTTATTATTTCTACTGTCACAAATGGTCATTGGACAATCGGATGGTCCTGTATCGGCAAAGGAGATCGTCCAAAAAGCCGATGAGAAAGTGCGTGGAAAGACCAGCGAAAGCGAGATCACGATGACTATTGTCAGGCCAACATGGGAAAGGGCCATGGGACTCAAATCCTGGTCCAAAGGCGATGAATTGGCTGTCATTCTCGTCACATCCCCAGCGCGAGACAAGGGCGTTGCCTTCCTTAAGCGGAACAAGGAATTGTGGAACTGGCAACCGGCGATCAACCGCATCATCAAGATGCCACCGTCCATGATGATGCAGTCGTGGATGGGATCTGATTTTACAAACGACGATCTCGTAAAAGAATCCTCCATCATCGAAGATTATACACACACCTTTCTTAAGGATGACGTCGTCGCAGACAGATCATGTTACGTGATCGAGATGGTACCCAAACCAGATGCACCCATCGTCTGGGGGAGGGTGATATGCTGGATTGACAAAACGGATTACATTCAGATGAAAACGGAGATGTACGACGAAGAAGGGTTCCTTGTCAATACAATGATCGCCTTTGATATTGAGATGCTGGGTGGTAAGATGCTGCCCAAACGGGTGGAAATGATTCCCGCAGATGAAGAGGGGCACATGACTGTCATTGAATACGTCAACTTAAAATTTGATGTACCCCTGGATGATTCGTTCTTTTCGAGCCGTAACCTGAAAAGAGTCCGTTAAATGATCATAAAACTTGCATGGCGGAACATTTGGCGCAACAAGCGGCGTACGATCATCACGGCATCCTCCGTGGCCTTTGCCGTACTCTTCGCCGGTATCCTTCAGGCCATCGAAGAGGGAAGCTGGGAAAACGTCTTCACAAATATTGTGTCGACGTACACCGGCAACATCCAGATCCATAAAAAGGGGTATTGGAAAAATCCATCAATCAATGACCTGATCGAATATCAAGGGGCGCTCGAGGGTTTGAAGGCACACTCAAAGAGAATCGTAGCCGAAGTTCCACGCCTGGAATCCTACACCCTGGTGTCCACGGGCGACTACACCCGGGGTGCAGCGGTCATGGGGATTGATGTCCTTCTTGAGGAACAATTCAGCCGGATATCGGAGAGGGTCGTGAGAGGTCAATACCTCGATGAAAATGATGATGGCGTCTTGTTGGGGAAAGACCTGGCAGAAATCCTCAGCATGGATATTGGAGACACTCTGATCCTTGTCAGCCAGGGCTTTCGTGGCGCCAATGCCGTCGGCCAGTTCCCGGTTAAAGGTGTGGTACGGTTTGCATCTCCTCAGCTCAATAAAACCATGATCGTTATGGAACTCGGCGTAGCGCAGCGATTTTATGGCGCTGAAAATATGCTGAATGCATTGGTACTGCAGATCGATCAGATCAACAAAGAGCAAGAGGTCATCAAAGCGCTATCTACGGAGTTGGACACGTCGGTTTACGAGATCATGTCGTTTGAGGAGATGATGCCGGAACTTGTCAAATCCCGTGAGCTGGATACGTCTGGGAATTATATTATTTATTCGGTCCTGTACATGATCATCGCATTCGGCATTTTCGGGACCATCCTGATGATGATGAAAGAAAGGCAATACGAGACAGGTGTGCTCCTCAGCATTGGCATGCGGCGTCTTGAATTGTTCTGGATGATCTGGTGGGAGTTGATCCTGCTGGCCTTCCTCGGCGTGGCCGGGGGCATTGTGATAGCCCTGGCAGTGGCCCAGTGGATCAAGTTGCACCCCATCCAATTGTCCGGCGATTTTGCCGAAGCCATGGAGAAGTTTGAATTTGAACCGATCATACCGGCATCAACAGATCCATCGATATTTACTTTACAGGCCATGATTGTGTTTGTGATATGCCTCCTTGTGAGCGTCTATCCGTTGTATCATATATTACGTTTAAAACCGGTGGAGGCGATGCGGGAATGAATTAGAGTTCTGAGTTCTGAGTTCTGAGTTCTGAGTTCTGAGTTCTGGGTGGTGTCTAATGGATAATGAGTAATGAGTAATGCATGGTGAATAGTAGATTATTTTTTTAAAATTTAAAAGACCAAATCATAATTGATCATTAAACTGGCATGGCGGAACATCTGGCGGAACAGGACACGGAGTCTTGTCATCATGACGGCAATCGCGCTGGGCATCGTGGCGGCCTTATTCCTGGATGCGTTTTTTATGGGGATGATGTCGAGCTATGTCGACAGCGGGATCAACAAGGTGACTTCTCATATCCAGATTCACGCCCCCGGGTACCTCGATGACGAGAATATCAAGACTATCATCAAGTCTCCCGGGATGACGCTCAATGCCATTGACACCATGTCGGAGGTGAAGGGGGTGTCCTCAAGGATATTGGTGTACGGGATGATCAGTTCGAGCCGGACATCCCAAAGCATACTGGTCAAGGGTATTGATATAGACCGTGAAAGGATGGTCAGCGATCTTGAGCCGTATATCGTGGAAGGGCAGTTTCTTTCTCCCTCGTCCCGCAACAAGATCATCGTAAGTTCGAGGACAGCTGATAAAATGAAGGTCGGTCTTGGGAAGAAAATCGTCGTGACATTTCAGGATATGGAAGGGGATATCACCGCCGGGCTGTTTCGGATCCAAGGGCTTTATGATACGGGCAACAATGGTTTCGACGAATTCAACGCTTTTGTGAAAAAAGAGGACATCATCAGGACCATGTTCCCGAGCAATCCCCCGGAGTATGATCCGGATCATGAAATTGCCATCCTTTTAAACGACAAGTCAGAGGTCGGCCGCATGCAATATCTGCTGTCCAAAACATACCCGGATCTCGATATCAAAACCTATAAGGAGATATCTCCTGAGCTGAGCTTGTATGAGAGCCAGATGGACACGATGTCCTGGATCTATTTTATCATTATCATGCTGGCACTTGTATTTGGCATTGTCAATACCATGCTTATGGCGGTACTTGACAGGTATAAGGAATTGGGTGTCCTGATGTCTGTGGGCATGGGCAAGGCCAGGGTGTTTGGCATGGTCCTTATGGAAACGTGGTTTTTATGTCTTGTTGCCGCGCCCATAGGCATGCTTCTCGGGTACCTGGTCATCAGTTATTTCAATGCACGCGGCATTGACCTCAGCGGATGGTCGGAAATGCTGGAAGAGTATGGCATGCTGGTGTTTGTGCATCCCGAAGTCAGTTCCGCTTCATTCATACGATTGACCATCATTCTCGTATTAACGGCCAGCCTGGCAGCAGTGTATCCCGCCTGGAAGGCCATCAGTTTGAATCCATTGGATGCCATCAGAAAAATATAAGCTATGCCTGTTATCATTGCAGAGAATATCACGAAGATTTATAACGAAGAGAAGATACCCGTTCATGCGGTCAACGGCGTCTCTATGACCATCGAACTGGGAGAGTTTGTCACGATCATCGGCCCGTCGGGATCAGGAAAGTCGACCTTGCTCAATATCATAGGCGGCCTGGACAGGCCAACCACCGGACGCATCATTGTGGATGACCAGGACCTGTCAGAGTTGAACGACAACCAGTTGATCAATTTCCGCAAGAAGCACCTGGGTTTTGTCTTCCAGTTTTACAACCTTATTCCGGTCTTAACGGCTGAAGAGAACATGGAATTTGTCATGCTTTTACAGGGAGACAGGAAAGCGGAGCGTAAAGCGCGGGTCATGGAATTGGCAAGGGAGATAGGCCTTGAGGACAAATTGGCCACGCGGCCAGCGGAGCTTTCCGGTGGACAGCAGCAGCGTGTGGCTGTGGCGCGTGCGCTTGCGCCAAAACCGAAGATCATCCTGGCCGATGAACCAACGGCAAACCTGGATTCCGCTTCGGCATTTAAATTACTGGACTTGATGGCCAAGCTCAACCAGGAGGAAAAGACCACCTTCATATTTTCAACCCATGACCAGCGGGTGATCAGTCGTGCCAGGCGTGTGATCAATCTTGTGGACGGCAAAATAGAATCCGATGTCAGGCAGGATTAGACTGGAACTGTTGTTTGTGTTGTTTGGTATTATGGCTTTGGCCATGAACGGTTTTGGCCAGGAGGCCACAAAAAAACTTTCTCCACCGGAATTCAAAGGTTATTTCAAATACCTCAGTATCATCAATAACATCAATCTTCCCAATTACAGCGATGTCCTGACGACCCAGTTTGTGCACCATCGGCTGGATACGCGATGGGACATTCGAAAAGATCTTGTCCTTCATGTGGGGTGGCGCAACCAGGTCTATCTCGGCGATGCGGTATCAATGAATGCCGGGTTTGGCCCTTCACTGGAAGCGGCTCAGAATGATTACCTGGATCTGAGCGCCAACCTTATTGAAAGCGGCGACATCATCTGGAACTCTGCTTTTGACCGTTTGTACCTGGAATACTATGCCGGTGATCTGGAGATCTCACTGGGCCGCCAGCGGATCAACTGGGGCATCAATACCACCTGGAATCCGAACGACATATTCAACGCCTATTCATTCGTTGATTTCGACTATGGAGAACGTCCGGGTAGTGATGCCTTGCTCGTCAGATATCACACTGGTGATCTGAGCAGTTTTGAGATCGCTTCAAAGCTGGCTGATGAGAAAGAGGATATCGTCATTGGCGGTTTATATAAGTTCAATATGAAAAAATACGACTACCAGTTGCTCGCAGGATATGCCAACCTCTACTGGACGCTGGGTGGCGGATGGGCCGGCAACCTCGGCAATGCGGGGTGGAAAGGGGAGTGGTCGTTGTTCATCGGGGATGAAGAGGACCTGGACAATACCTTCCTGGTCTCTACGGCTGTGGATTATACTTTTTCCAGCGGCTTTTATCTCAGCGGCGGCTACCTGTACAACCATTCCGGGTTTTCGGATGAATCTCTGTCCGGGATCTTTGCCTTCGAGGTCAATGCCCAGAACCTGTATCCTTACAGGCATTCCGTTGTCCTTTTCGGTTCCTATGCCATTACGCCATTGCTGGGTGCTGCATTGACTACGGTGTATTCGCCCAATAAGAATCATCCCCTTTTCCTTTTTCCCAACATCGGGTATTCCATTGCCCGGGATTGGGATCTGTCCTTCGTGGTCCAGACCGGTTTTGAGAAGGGGGAGTCGTATTTCAGTCCGGTGCAGGCGTTTTACCTTAGGTTAAAATTGTCTTATTGATATAAATCTAAAATTAGAAGCACCAGATACCATCACAGGTGCGGGATTAATCCCGCACCTGTGATATTGTGTGCTATCACAATCGATCCGCACCTGTGATATTGTGTGCTATCACAATCGATCTTCACTTGTGATTGCAAATGCATGTACAATCAATACATCATCATGAAATCCCCATCACTGGTGCGGGTGTAATACAGTGCATGATCATGAAACCGTCATCACTGG
>JBFKJL010000184.1:0-5502 GCA_041631795.1 Saprospiraceae bacterium
GGGGTTGACCTGATCGCCAAATCAGCCTACGAGAACGTATACCTCAGAAGCTATTGATTTCACTCAAATCTGACCAATGAAACATGTTATTTATATTCCGCTAGCCATAGTGTGGATCTCAACGCATCTTCACGGGCAGAACAGCATATCAAAAGCCTTCAGCACAAGGGGTGTTCAAAAGGTTCAACTCGACCTTCAATATGCCAACGCAGACATCTCATACTGGGATATCGAAGCCGTGAAACTGACAGCTGAAATAAACCTCAACGGCTCATTTTCCGCAGATATATTGAACATCACTGAAGAAAAAAGCGGAAATATCCTGGAAATCTGGACGAAAGCCGATCTCATGCATGAATGGGGCCATTACCTGAAATCGGAAAACGGTCAGCACATTCATCTCGAAAAAGATCAGGACAGGGACGACCAGGTTAAAAAAATCGGGGAGCTCGGTGAAAATGTCACATTGGATTCAGGATATGACCTGTCGATAGATATTCATTTCAAGATTCCAAAAAACCTCGAACTGGACGTCAAATCACTTTATGGAAGCGTGATTGTCGTGGATCCACCTATGCCGGTGCAGGTGAGAAATGTATACGGGAATGCAGATATCGTTGTCCACCGTTCAAAAGATCTCAAATCTATGGATGTGAAATCCACCTATGGGTATGTGGATGTAACTCTTCCGGAGGCTACCAACTGTTCGCTGGAACTTAAAACAGCCTATGGCAAAATATATTCCGATATGGATATCTACATTGTGCCGGGGGCTGAAAGAGGTACTTCGCATCCATTCGGAGAAGATATTGAAGCAACGCTGAACGCCGGCGGCACGCTGTTGCAATTTGAGGCGTCGTATGGGGATATATATCTTCGAAAAAAATGATGTGTTCATCGATGAATACAGATAAACCCGATTTGTTTGCTGACATTTGCAGGCAAATGCCAGCCCTGGGTATAAATCCAAAAAATGAGACGACTCTTACAAGCCATTTTATTGACCTTCCTTTTGACAGGATTCGTTTTCGTTAATGCCCAAAAAAGTATTGATGCATACAGGATTGATGGGCCTATTGAGATTGACGGGATGCTCAATGAGGCTGAATGGGAAGCTTCTGAGATCGCGACGGACTTCATAACACTGAGACCGAAGGTTGGCTTGTCCCCTGAGCAAAAAACCCGTGTCCGGGTTTTGTACGATGACGAGGCCATTTACATTGGGGCATCGATGGATGAAGTCTCCCGGGACAGCATAATGACCCAACTCACACAAAGGGATGATGTGGGGAATACAGATATTTTTGGAATGATCCTGGACACTTATGGCAGCGGCAATGATGCGCTCGAATTTGTTGTCGGGGCAACAGGCGTGCAATTCGACGCAGCCATGATGCGAGATGGCAATGAGGACACGAACTGGGATGCGGTCTGGTTCAGTGGTGTGCATTTGCACGATAAAGGCTGGGACTGTGAGATCATGATTCCGTATTCTGCAATCCGTTTTCCTAAGCAAGAAGAGCAGGTCTGGCGCGTTAATTTTTTCAGGCGGCAGTCTCGCACCCAGGTGCAGGGATTCTGGAACCCTATTGATCCCAAGGTGTCCGGTTTTGTCAACCAAAGCGGCTTATTGAAGAACATTGTGGATATTAAACCGCCTTTACGCCTGTCGCTGTCACCGTATTTTTCAACCTACGCCCTGCATCACCACGATCCAAATGCGAGCCCTGTAAACAGCACCGGGTATTCCTGGAATGGGGGCCTTGATTTGAAATTGGGTCTCACAGATGCATTCACTTTGGATATGACATTGATCCCGGATTTTGGCCAGGTGCAATCCGATGAGCAAGTACTGAATTTGTCTCCCTTCGAGATCAGGTTTTCAGAAAACAGGCCATTTTTTACAGAAGGCACGGAAATCTTTAATAGTGGAGGCATATTCTACTCCAGAAGGGTAGGAGGGAGGCCTATTGGATATGGTCGAGCCTATGAGTCACTTGGGGAACACGAAGTCGTCACTTCGAACCCCGAAACGTCCAGGTTGTACAATGCCACCAAGATTTCAGGTCGCAACAGGAGTGGCCTGGGCATTGGCATTTTCAATGCCATCGGACAGCACACGGAAGCTGTCATCACAGATTCCCTTTCGGGAAAACAACGCCGTGTAGTGACAGCGCCCCTGACAAATTATAATGTCCTGGTCTTCGACCAGAATCTCAAGAATCAATCTTCATTATCATTGACAAACACAAACGTCTGGCGCAAGGGCAATGAATTTTACGAGGCAAATGTGTCCAATCTGAGTTTTGACATAAGAAATAACAAACAATCCTATGGGTTGATTGGCAATGTGACACTGGCCAACCAGGTTTACTGGGATGAAGAGGACAACAATAGTTATAAATATTTTTTGGGCATTAGAAAAATTTCGGGCAATTGGCGAGGCTTGATATACGTCAATGAAGAAAGTCCAACTTATGATATTAATGACCTGGGTTTCATCCGCAGTCCGAATGAACGAAGTGTCAGCCTGGAAGTTGCTTACCGTATTTTTGATCCATTCTGGAACTTCAACCAGGGAAATGTGTGGTTTGAAGTCGATTATTCTCGCCTTGTTGATCCCAATGCGTTTGCCAGGCTACGTTTCAATACGGGTTTCTGGGTTGAATCGAAGAATTTCTGGGATTACAATATGTGGCTCAACTACAGGCCACAGTCGTATGATTATTTTGAGCCGCGCGTCCAGGGCAGATATTATGCGATGCCCGCCTTTGGCAATGCCGGTTTCTGGGTTGGAACTGACAACCGCAAACCCTTTCGCATGAGTATGTTCGGATTTGCCTACAAGGTGGATGAAGTCGACCGCTGGGGATATGAATTTGGGCTAAATCCTCGTTACCGGGTGAGTGACAGCTTTACGTTCTACATCGATTCAGGCTTTGATATGAATAATAATGACGTGGGATTTGTCGATTTGGGCGCCCACAGTGAGATATATTTTGGCAAGAGGAACCGGCGCACGTATACCAATACGGTTGGGATGTTCTACAACTTCACTGAAAAGATGGGCATAGACATGCGGACGCGACATTACTGGTCTAAAGTGTATTACAACAGCTTTTTTGAATTGGGAAATGAAGGCCAGCTTTTGCCGACGGATTTCAATGCCTTCCAGGATTTAAGCTACAATTCCTTTACAGTTGATTTTGTATTCAATTGGCGTTTTGCCCCGGGCAGTGATATTTTCATTGTCTGGAAAAACAATATCAGCGGTGTCACCTATGATGATAATATAGACTACAAGCGCAGGAATTATATGGACGGCGTGTCCAGCCTGGGCAGCTTTCCTCAAAACAACAGTCTTTCGCTGCGTGTGGTTTATTATCTCGACTATGTCCAGGTGAAGAAATGGTTGTAGCGAGCCGCTGATGGGCCACGCTTCAAAACCGTTGGCAAGGATACCAACGGTAACAGAGAGGTGGTATTCCTGTAGTCATCTCTGCCGCTTACCTGTGATGTTTCTGTTGGTGTTCCTGCCGCTCACCTGTGATGTTTCTGTTGGTGTTCCTGCCAACAGGTGATACGCACCTACATTTCAAAAGAAATAGTAATTGAAGAACAAGGTCAGGACCAGGTTTTTGGTTTCTTTTGGCTTTTCGCCTCTTTGAATCAATAGGTCTGGTTCTATTTCCACCATTCCTCTACTTGATGAAAGTCCAATCATAAATTTTGAAAATTTCCATCCTAACATCGAGTAAAGGCCATAATCAATTCTGCGTATGTATAACAAATCTTGGTTTTGATCCTCAGGAAAAAAGTCGACTATACTCATATTTACAGTATTGTTTACCTCATCTTCATTAGTCAAATTACCGTTTTGGTAATACCTGATTGTATAATCATTTGTTTGTTTGCCACTAAATGCTGATCCAAGGTATCCTCCAATTCCAAGGATGAAACTTGATTTACCAGAGGAAGAAGGAAATACCAGGGTCGGAACAATTGAAAATTCTCCATAATGAATGGTACTTGTGGAATTTCCGTCACCTTCAGCATAGATGATATAATTGTTAATGACGGGAAATTCAATGTCCTGGGCATACATTCCCATATCTATCTTGTCTCCTTTTCCTTTGTACAATAAATGCATATTCAAAGAAAATTTTCTTGCGATAGCATATTCTATTGCCAAGCCACCTGTGTAAGTTAGTCCTATGCTGGTCGATGGCGGAGGCGTTATCGTTTTGTTTGTATAGATCCCGGTAGCTGCATTGATTCCCCCCTGAATACCCAGTCGAAAGGTCGTCCTGAATTCATCTCTTTCACTCGAGAATTCTGTAGTTTCTTCAGTCTTTATGTAGTCTGCAGTAGTCTGATTATGCTCGGAGGCTTCATATTCACTATTTTTTTTAGGTACCGGAGGGAGTGGTAGCATAACCTGGTTGTCAGTGGATAAAGGATTGGTGGGATCCTGACCTCCTCCTCCCGGGACAAGAACAGTTTTTTCGCTAAAACGCTCAACCCGTCCATTTTTGTAAAGGATACTTAAGGCATCATTCTTGTTCAGAACAAGAATTTTATCATCCCTACTGTTATATAGCCTATACTTAATGAACTCATCAGAAACTTCTTGAATTTCAGCCTCTACCGCTGAGCCATCTTTTTTATATATGATATCCTGACTGAAACCAAAATCCGCAATCAAGAAAAAGAAAGGCATCAGTAAAAATAACCTGTCTGTGAGTATTGTCTTCATAATTCTTATAATATTTTATGATCGGATTCATTTAAATTCCAGATGCTTATTCGATAAATGAAATATTGATCACAAGACAAATTTTAACTGCATTGATCGCCCTGTTCATGTTCAAAATCGAGTGTATTGCATCTCCAGAGAAACCGAAGTAAAGTCATCATTAAACCAGGAATATACTGTCTCACCAGCATCAAAGGTTCCTAGAGAACGGATTTCAATCCACGCTGTGACGATTCCGGGACTGTCATTGAATAATCCTACCGGTCCAATATTTATTGTGGCATCAAAGACACCGTTTGAGTTCCTTGGAACAGGTTCATACAAAACCGGATTTGCATATCCCCATGATATTTTAAAAGCCAGCCTGATATCTGGTTCATAAGTAAAATCGGTGACTGCATTAATCTGAACTTTGAAGATGACATCTTCCAAAGGACACACTTTTACATTGTCAAAATACTGATAGTCGGAGGCTATCCCCGGACCAAGTTTGACAAATGAAAAAGTAGAATTGATGCTTGGATCATCGTCAGAGTTATACCATGTTCCCCGTTTTGATGTGTTGGTTTCACATGTACCTTCCTCGAGTTCACAGCCCGGATTTATCAGGATTAATCCCATGATAAGAAAGAATACATGAGTGTTTTTAAAAATTGTATTCACCTTCGTTACGTTTATCATTTAATTTTCCAGAAAAGTAACAGCTCATGCATTGATATTTGTCATTCTCCCGTTGATTCTTGTCA
>JBFKJL010000185.1:0-5494 GCA_041631795.1 Saprospiraceae bacterium
ATTGCTCATTGCTCATTGCTAATTATTTTATCACGAGTTGACTGACCTTCCTATACTTCAGCTGCGCATTGAGCTTTGCCAGGACCGCATCTTTATGCATGCTCAGTTCCTGTTTCAGCGGCGCCGATTGGATATAGACATACAAAGTGTCCTGCTTCAGAACCACCCGCTCCGTGTACCTCGAAATCATATCGCCAAAAGTGTCACGCCATATATTCTCAATAGAATAGGTATTGAGACCTTCCGCGACACGTGTGTCTGAGGCCATGAACTGCTCAATGAGCGCTTTAATCGTTTTTTCGTCGTTCCCCATTTACTGATCGACTATTTGACCATTTTGAATCAAAAAACAGCGGTACGGATACCCCCGCAACTCTAAGTTACGTCTTATTCTTTCATTATCTGTATCTGTAACAAAAACCTGGGTGGCCCAGGTTTCATAAATCAGGTCCAATAATCGCCCAACCCTGTATTCATCAAGTTTGTCGCAAATATCATCGAGAAATATCACAGGTTTCTTGTGGCTAAAACGCTGGAGCCATTCCACCTGGGCAAGCTTTACAGCGATGATCGCAGATTTCAATTGCCCCTGGGAAGCGTATTGTTTGATATCCTGGCCACTGAGCTTGATGGTCATGTCATCCCGGTGAATTCCCGCGTTTGTCTTGCACGTGATCCTGTCCTTTTCATTATTGGCTTCCATCAGGTGGTCAAAGGCTTCATCATTGAGCTGGCTTTTATAATACAGTGATAAGGTCTCCTTTTCGTCAGCCAATTTATCGTAGTAGGCATTAACGACAGGGCCGATATGGGTAATATATTCGCTCCTTGCGCTATGAATATTGGCGGCAAGAGGAGCCATTGCTTTATCAAACGAATGGATCAAGGTCGTGTCATAACGTTCACTTTTACGCATGGCCTTAAGCGCCTGGTTGCGCTGTTTCAGGATCCTGTTGTACCGGACAATAGATTCAAAATATTTTTTATCGACCTTCGACAAGGTCCGGTCTATGATCTTGCGTCTTTCCAGGCTGGATTCTATAATGATCTGTATGTCCTTGGGAGCGATCATGACAGACGGGAAAAAACCGTAATAATCCATGATCCTGGACTGTGTTTTACCGTCCATGGAAATTTCTTTCCTGCCATTTAACGGTGATTTGATCGCCACCGGGCATTTATGATCTCCCAGGGAAATGCTTGCCTCGATCCTGAAAATATCACTGCCCTCCTTATATATGTACTGATCCCTCGAAGCAAAATAACTGCGTCCGCAAGAGGCGTAATACAAGGCATCGAGAAGAGAAGTTTTACCTGCCCCGTTCTCACCAGTAAAGAGATTAAATCCCTTTCCAAATTCCGCCCGGGCAGAACCATAATTCCTGTAATTTGTTAGTTTGGTGTGATTTATGAATACGGATTCCAAGAGGATAAAAATATTGCAATAGCCAAAAGTATATCAATACATTAGTATTTTTGCATAAAAATTTCAAACCTATGCCTGAAGTTGTAGATAAAAAGACCGCGAAAACAAAAAGCAACGGAAAGAAAGAAAAATACAATAAAGCCACATGGCTGAAGTGGTATGAGGTGATGCTGCGCGTTCGACGTTTTGAAGAAGCAGCCCTGAAAGCTTATTCCCAGCAGAAGATCAGGGGATTCCTGCATGTGTATATTGGCCAGGAAGCCATCGCTGCAGCCATTGCCACCATCCTCAGGCCAGAAGACAAACTCGTGACCGCCTACAGGCAGCACGGCGTAGCCCTGGCCAGGGGCTTGCCCAGTGATGGCTGTATGGCCGAGCTCTTCGGCAAGGTGACCGGGGTCGTTAAAGGCAAAGGCGGCTCAATGCACTTCTCATCACGTGAAAAGAATTACTTCGGTGGCAACGGCATCGTCGGCGCACAAATTCCTATAGGTACGGGCATTGCCCTGGCTGAGAAATACCGTGAAACCGAAAACGTTTGTGTCACTATGTTCGGCGATGGCGCTGCGCGACAGGGCGCCTTGCATGAATCCTTCAATATGGCTATGACATGGAACCTGCCTGTTCTATACATCTGCGAGAACAATCAATATGCCATGGGGACCTCAGTCGAACGGACAAGCAACGTGATCGACCTGCACAAACTCGGCATGGCTTACGGCATGCCAAGCGAACCTGTCGACGGGATGGATGCCGAGGCTGTCAGTGATGCCTTTGAAAAAGCGCTCAAGCACATCCGCTCCGGCAAAGGGCCTTACTATCTTGAGATCAATACTTACCGCTACAGGGGACACTCCGTTTCAGATCCGGGCAACTACAGGACAAAAGAAGAACTCAACAAATACAAGGACAGGGACCCTATTGTGGATTGTGAGCGCGATATGCTTGAAAGGAATATTGCCACGCAGGGGGAAATTGACAAGATCAAGGCAGCCATCAAAGCGGAGATAGCCGAGGCTGTCAAATTTGCTGACGATTCTGATGTTCCCCTGGGCTCTGATCTATGGGACGACAACTATCTGCAGGAGGATTATCCATTTATAATAGATTAAAAAGTGATCCCGAAAAATAAAAAAATTATAAAGATATGAGCAATACAAAAGGATACGCAGCAACCAGTCCTGCCGAGGACTTGAGACCCTTTCAATTTGACCGCAGGGAGGTCGGACCAAAGGATGTCAGTATAAAGATAGACTTCTGCGGCATATGCCACAGTGATATACACATGGCGCACAATGACTGGGGCATGACAGAATATCCGATCGTTCCCGGTCACGAGATCATTGGCCGTGTCACTGCAATTGGCCCCGAAGTGACGAGGTTTAAGGAAGGAGATCTGGTTGGTGTCGGTTGCATGGTGGATTCCTGCGGCACATGCCCGTCCTGCAAGGACGATCTCGAGCAGTTTTGCCACAATGGTATGGTCATGACCTATGGGAGTCCCGACCCGATAATGGGTGGCATTACCTATGGCGGTTATTCGACGCAGATCGTCGTCACTGAAGAATTTGTACTTAAAGTTTCAGAAAAGCTGGACACGAAAGCCGTGGCACCCTTGCTATGTGCCGGGATTACAACTTATTCCCCATTGAGACACTGGAAGGTTGGTAAAGGACATAAAGTAGGTGTTATTGGACTTGGTGGCCTGGGTCACATGGGCGTAAAATTTGCCGCCGCCATGGGTGCGAATGTGGTCATGATTACAACTTCACCTGAAAAAGGCAAGGATGCACTCAGGCTTGGGGCCAGGGAGGTCCTTATTTCTACAAATGAAGAACAAATGGCCGCAGCCACTGGAACTTTTGACTTCCTTCTGAATACCATCCCGGTGGACCATGACATCAACCCATATGTCCCTCTGTTGAAAGTGGATAAAACCATGGTCGTCCTCGGCGCCACGCCTGTTGGCCTGCACAGCATGGGGCTCGTTTTTGGCCGCCGATCAATAGCCGGTTCGCTGATCGGCGGGATCAGGGAAACACAGGAGATGCTGGATTTTTGCGCTGAACACAACATTGTTTCAGACGTGGAAATGGTTAATATGGAAGATGTCAATACTGCCTGGGAACGCATCCAGAAAGCTGATGTGAAATACAGGTTTGTGATCGATATGCGAAAATTTGGATAAAACAGATTATTTCGGGATACCTGGAATGAGTATTGGCTGGCAAGGTGAAATTCATGATTAAACCAAGACAGGTATCCTTAAAATTTGGTAATCACGATCCAGATTTCTCTAAAACATCGTGATTGCCGTGCTCTGCACTTCACCATTTCGATTCCTGATAACCAGGTAATACACTTCTTGAGGTATATCCATTTGTGGCAATGTCCATGTATTGCCCTCTATTCTTTTTTCCAATACCCAACTTCCCATACTATCATAAAGTCTTGCAAGGCATGGACATTCCATATGCTCCACCCTGACCATTCTCATTCCAGGTTGAAAGGATATTTTTGGCTGGTGCGTGTGCGCTTCATCGCTGGAAGAAATGACAAGTGGGCACCCCAGTGGATTGACGCCATTTTCGATGGTTCCCTCGGGGGTGAGATCCAATCCCGCAAAACCGGGATAATCCCGTGGATATTTGTAGGCCCTGAAATTGGCATTGTTATTCACAGTTTGACCCTGGGTGGCTGGAAAATCGCCAAACAGCGGAATAACATATTTCCAAACAATGTTCCTGTTCGGCGTAATCTCAAAGATCTCTCCCAATGAACCGGCGTTGACCAGAGTGTGTCCATTTTGCAGGCGCTGTGCATTTGAGAGAAAAGCCGAATAAAATGTTTCATCGTCGCCCTCGCCGTAGATAATCTCCGCCTCCACAGGACCAAATGGCAGAATGTTGTCGATGATATAGTGGCCGGGAATGCTTTGAGGTGGATCAATGATCTCCACAGTCGAATAATCAGGCCCCGGGCGCCCGTTGCCATTGTTGAACACAATGATTTGACCAGCACCTTCGAGATCACCTTGAATCCATTGCACGCCGTGCTGTCCAAAAAGTTGCTGATCGGATACATTGCCCCTCCTGTAGGCATTGGGATTGCCCCACCTGTAAAGAATATCACCGCCTTTGCCGTAACGCCCGCCCTCGTGTGTTTTGGCTTCTTCGGTGGTTGTGCTGTGGTCGAGGATCCAGATCTCACCGGAATTTCGAACGCTGAGCAGGATCTGATCGAGTTCCGGGTTGTAGTCAATGGCATTGAAGTGATTCCAGTCGCGGGATCCATTGGTATGGGTACTATTGATATCCGGCAGATTGATGTCAAATAGTTCGGGATGGTCTCCCACGATCCCGAAATTCAGTTTCGTCGAATCAAAGTCCTGAATGTAATGGTCGCGGATCTCCCACTGCCAGATGATCTGGGCGTCGTTTTGGCCGACAGGCTGAATTTCGACGATCTTTTCGGACCACATAAAGCCCTGGGGCGCAATTTCACCCGGATCTCTGCCCATGGCGATCAACTCATCCCTGTACACCAATTCCCAGGTGAGGAGCAGGATATTCCCGGACGGCAGGTATACAGCATCGTGATGGGAAATCTCTGTCGGACTGTTCCACATCAATGACCACACTGCGTTATTGTCCCAATCCACAAGTTCTAAGCCCCCGGCGTTACTGGCCGAGGTAAACGGTCCCAGGGGGGCTGGCTTAAAAGTCCGCAGCATCAGACCGTTGTCCAGGAAGTAGGCCGCCAGTCCCGGACGTGATCCCCTGTCCCAGGAATTGACCAGGCGACCGCAATTGTCCACAAGGTAGGCACGGGTGCCTGAAAAGGGAGAGAAGAATGTCAGCCCGTCTAAAGCTGCATCGTCAAAATGCGTCACACCCACAGTTTGGTTATAGCTGTTTTGACCTATCAAAATGATCAGTGCAAGGACAAAGGTTTTTATTCGTATAGCATCAATCATCGGGTTCATTTAATATTAAACAATCTGACGCCCATAAAATGGCTCTGCAGGCCCGGGCCATGATCACATCATACCCGGGATCTTTCCACCTC
>JBFKJL010000186.1:0-5467 GCA_041631795.1 Saprospiraceae bacterium
ATTTGAATCCGATTTTCCCGAAAACGTTACAGCTGAAGCTGAAAAAATAGCATGGAATCTTTCCAATGAGGAATTGCATAACCGAAAAGATATGCGGGGAGTTTTGACATTTACAATTGATCCCGCAACCGCCCAGGATTTTGACGATGCGATCTCCTATCAAAAAACAGATGAGGGCCATACCGAAGTGGGCGTCCACATCGCTGATGTGACACATTATGTCAAACCGGGTTCGGCCCTTGACAAGGAAGCCTATAAGAGGGCAACCTCTGTATATCTTGTTGACCGTTGCATTCCCATGCTTCCGGAAAACTTGTCAAATAACATCTGTTCGTTGAGGCCCGGTGAAGACCGGTTTTGTTTTTCTGTCATCTTTATCTTCAATGAAAAGAATGAGATTGTGCGGTACTGGGTGGGCAAAACCGTCATTCATTCCGACCACAGGATGGCCTACGAAGAAGCTCAGGGCATCCTGGATGACGACGGCCATCCGATGCACAAAGTCCTGTCTGCCATCAACGTCATCGCCTACAAATTGCGCCAAGACAGGTTTGCCAAAGGGTCTGTCGCCTTTGAAACCGATGAAGTCCAGTTTGACCTGGATGATAAGAACGTCCCCGTCTCCGTGACAAGAAAAGTCCGGAAAGATGCACACATGCTGATTGAAGACTTTATGCTCCTGGCCAATAAGACTGTGGCAGAGCACATGATAACACAGTCAAAGGGCCAGGAAATTCCGTTTGTTTACCGGGTACACGACCTTCCCAATGATGACAAGCTTTCAAACCTTGCGCTGCTGTGTAAGGAGCTGGGCTTGAGGATGGATTTTTCAACCCCTGGTAAAACAGCAGAGTCGTTCAATCGCATAGCTGAAAGGGCCAACAAAGAATATGCTTTCAAATTGATCATGGGTTTTGCCATCAGGGCCATGGCCAAGGCAGAATATTCTACAGATAATATTGGCCACTTTGGTCTTAAGTTTGACAATTATACCCACTTTACGTCTCCCATCAGGCGCTATTCCGATGTCCTGGCCCACAGGATCATTTACAAAAACCTGGAAGAGAGATACCGACCGGACAAGTCCGGGCTTGAAGACATGTGTGCGCATGTGTCCAAACAGGAGCGCAAGGCGATGGAAGCTGAAAGGCAGTCGATCAGATACAAAATGGCTGAATTCATGAGTCAAAAGATTGGAATGGCGTTTGATAGCTTTGTTTCAGGGATCATTGATTCCGGTCTTTTCGTGGAAGTCAAAGAGACAAAAGCCGAGGGCTTTCTTCCGTTTTCATCCTTCTACGAGCACTTTACAATGGGTGCCGGAGGCGTTAAAATTATAGGGAATCGCAGCGGTACTGTGTACAAGATCGGTGATCCGATCACGGTTCGCCTTATAGACGTCGATCTCTCCAGAGGGCAAATGGAATTTGAGCTTGTCAAATAAATGAGTATTTTTTCGCTCAAATTTTAATTGCCTTGGGATTTTTACGCATTTCTCCTGTTTTTACAAACGACGCCATCATTTTCGGTTTATTGATGATCGTCCTCGCGCTTATTTTTTATACATCTCACCTGGATAAGCCTTTTTGGAAAAAATTCTATACTTATTTGCCGGCGCTTTTGTTGGCCTACTTTCTTCCTGCCCTGCTCAACTGGCCCCTGGGATTGATTTCGCCCCATTGGTATGACAATGGGCTCGCGGACCTCATTGCCGGTTATGGCTTGTCCCTCCCAAAAGGACTCAGCTATGATGGAATTACGGAATTTCTCATTTCAAGTGGTGTCCCGCAAGCCGAGTTTACGGGACATCAGCATCATTCTCAATTGTATTTTGTTGCATCCAGGTACTTGTTGCCCGCAAGCTTGATCATGTTTTGTCTGGGCATTGACCTTAAGGGCCTCCTGGGTCTGGGCCCAAAGGCATTGATCATGTTCTTTAGTGCCACCTTGGGTATCATTATTGGGGGACCTATTGCCCTGCTGGTCATTTCTTATGTGGCGCCCGGACTTATTGAGGGGTCGATAGATGATATCTGGCGCGGTTTGTCCACCGTTGCGGGAAGCTGGATTGGCGGAGGTGCCAACCAGACGGCCATGAAAGAGATATACAATGTCGCAGACAATTTGTTCGGGACCATGATCGTCGTCGATGTCGTCGTGGCCAATATTTGGATGGGGTTCCTTCTATACGGCGCCAACATCACTACTAAAATTGACCGTTGGCTCAAGGCAGATGCATCAGCTATTGAAGATCTCAAGAACCGCGTTGCGGAATATCGCGCGAGTATCGAAAAAATGCCCACTGTTTCGACCCTTTTTGTGCTCCTGGGCGTCGCTTTTGGTGGAGTTGCGCTATCTCATCTTGGTGCCGACATCATAACACCACTCATGCGTCAATACAAGGAGAGCCTAACCGCATACCGCCTGGATTCCCTTATGTCGCATTTTTTCTGGCTGATTGTCATTGCAACAACCTTTGGTTTGTCCCTGTCGTTTACACGTGCAAAGCGCCTTGAGGGCGTCGGGTCTTCGCGCTGGGCTTCGATTTTTATCTATATCCTCGTGGCCACCATAGGTATGAAAATGAATCTTGGGGAGGTGTTTCAAAACCTGGGGCTATTTGCCATAGGCCTGATCTGGATGGCCGTACATGTCGCCATATTGTTATTTGTGGCAAAAATTATTCGTGCACCCTTTTTCTTTGTTGCCGTGGGCAGCCAGGCGAACGTGGGGGGCGCTGCTTCGGCGCCGGTCGTCGCTTCGGCCTTCAGTCCTTCTCTTGCTCCAGTCGGCGTGCTTATGGCTGTTTTGGGCTATGCCCTGGGCACCTATGGCGCAATAATTTGTGCAACTTTGATGCAGCTCGTAAGCACCTAAAGTGTTATAGTTGGCTGATTTTCATACAGTTTTATCGACAGCATTTAAGTGATTGTGTCGTTTCTTAGAGATTTTTTAAGTATCTTTGCAGCCCACTTTTTTGAAGTAAATATATACGATGAGCAAGAAGCGCGTTTTGTTTGTGACCCAGGAGATGAACCCCTACACAACCCTTACAGAAATATCTGCTGTCCTCAAGACCTTGGCCCCATACACACAAAACAAGGGTATGGAAATTCGGGTGTTAATGCCAAAATATGGGACGATTAACGAACGAAGGCATCGCCTGCATGAGGTCGTCCGTCTTTCCGGTATGAACATTATTGTTGATGACGACGACTATCCATTGATCATAAAGGTTGCCTCTCTTCCGGGAGCGCGATTACAGATTTATTTCCTGGACAATGAAGAGTTTTTCAAGCGTAAATTCATTTTCAATGACGAAAAAGAAAAGCCCTTTGAGGACAACCAGGAAAGAATGGTGTTTTTCTGTAAAGGCGTCATTGAGACCGTTAAAAAGTTTGGCTGGCCGCCAGATATCGTTCATTGCCACGGCTGGATGACCAGCCTGGTTCCATTTTACTTAAAAACGGTATACAGCAATGAACCCATATTTGAGAATTCCTCAATTGTATATTCTGTATACTCCAATTCCTACGAAAAAACATTTACAAAGCGCTTTTTCGAAATTTCAGCAATCAATAATCTCACCTCAGAAGATCTGAAAGGTTTTAAAGTGAAAAATGCTGTAAAACTCCTCCTCGGGGGCATCAAATATTGTGATGCCATCGTTAAAGGTAGCAAAGATCTTCCCAAGGAAGTTCTTCAGGCAATTTCTAAATCTGACAAAGCAGTGCTTGAATATTTTGAAACAGATGCGCTTGCGCCCGAGGTTCTTGGCTTTTATGAAAACATACTCGAAAAAGTATCCTAAACGGATTTTACAGATCTCGCGGTTATTAATACCGGGGCTGTGTTTTCTCGCTTTCAGCTGTTCAGACCCCTCAGTCGTCGGCTCTAATCTCCTGTCAGATGAGAACATTGATGTCAATTTTACAGATACTGTCGCCCTGACCTCGAAAACTATCCCCGGGGACTCCGTCGCCACATACAGGAGTTCTATCAGTTTTAATGGAAGAACATATTTGTTGGGTACGTTGGATGACACATATTTTGGTCAGTCAGAATCGATTCTCTATCTCGGGTTGTCCAATATCAGCGCCATCCCTCAGTTTGCTGAAGATCAAATAGACTCCGTGGTTCTCGCCCTTGCCTATGATACGCTCGGAGCCTATGGCAATCGGTCGGGCCAGCACATGATTACTGTGCATCAAATGAACACACGGTTGAACAGCGCCCTGGCAGAAGGGGAAGTAGACACCCTGTTTTCCAACCAGTATTTTGAGTTTGACCCGGCGCCCATCGGATCTGAGTCGGTCACGCCGGATTATTTAGACAGCGTGACCATTTTCAGCCCCTTTGAAGATACCCTGGTCAGGCTCCAGCCTCAAATGCGCATTCGTATGGATCTTGATTTCTGGGAAACCATTTTGCTTGATACCCTGAAGACCGAAAGCGACTCTGCCTTCCAGGAGTCCGTGAAGGGACTCGCCCTTGTGTCTGTTCCTCTGGAAAGCAGCATGATCGGTTTTAATCTTTCTTCTGCTTCGGGAACGACCCATTCTGTTCTTGTCTACTATACAGATGAAGACTCTGTCAAAACCACCTTTACTTTCGATGCCGGTGGATCTATAAGACACAATTATTTTAAGCATTCATATGGGGGGGCATTTCTGGAACCTTACCTTGAGGGCACAAACAACTTGCAGGACCTGAACTTTGTCCAGTCGATGGCGGGGGTGAATACGGTATTTAATCTCTCTGGACTAGATGCTTTCAAGGGTGAATTGATAAACTTTGCCCAGTTGGAAATAACCCTTGCTGCAGAACTGACTGATTTTGCCCGTTCGCCGGCAATAGATAACCTCTTAGCCAGTTATTTCGATAGCGATGGCGATCAGACTCTCATTGAAGACGCTTCTTTTGCCTTTACGGACCTGGAAAGTCTTGAGTTTTTATTCGGCGGTGACCTGATGTCCGAGAACAGTTCTTCCGGTGGGGTTCTATTTAAATACAAAATGAACATTACAAATCATGTGATTAATATCATGAATGGAGAAATTGACAATAAAGAATTAATTATATCTTCGTTATTGAAACAAGAACGGTCGTCGAGGTCTATTCTCTTTGGGCCGGCGCATGAAATATATCCTGCCAAACTTAAGTTGATAATAACGAACCCATAATTAAAGTCTAAATATATGTGTGGGATTGTAGCTTATCTTGGATACAGAAACGCCTATCCAATCATTCTGGAAGGCTTAAAACGCCTGGAATACCGCGGTTATGACAGTGCGGGTATATCATTATTGAATGGCGGCCAGCTCTACACGCGCAAGAAGAAAGGCAAAGTCGCCGACCTTGAGAACAGCTTCGATAAAGAACTCATGTCGGTAAACGGGACCCTGGGGATCGGACATACGCGCTGGGCAACCCACGGACCCCCAAATGATATCAACGCCCATCCACA
>JBFKJL010000187.1:0-5451 GCA_041631795.1 Saprospiraceae bacterium
TACCATGCCTTTATCTTTTCGGGGTTTTCAGAGAAAAAGAAGATGCCACCAATCCCGGTGACTTTGGGTGTGGTATCTTTTGCAGAATCATGGCCGTCTCCATGCATAGCATTGTCATTCATTGAATTTGTTTTATGTGGTGTATGTGTACAATAGATAAATATTGTGGACAAGATAATGAATGTAAATACGTTTTTCATTTGAAGATTTTCAATCGTTAAATAAACCATCACAGTAACATAGCATTTGCTCCCGGCTTTTCAATCGCGCTACATTGTGATGTTTTTTTCCAGCCGGATATCCCGGGACGACGGACCCACCTTGATGATGAATTCTCCGGGTTCCAAAACCCATTCGGAAACTTCAGGGTCGTAATACCTGAAGGCTTCATTATCAAGTGAAATCTCTACAATCTTACTCTCACCTGCGTCAAGATACACTTTCTCAAAACCCTTTAACTCCTTATCAGGTCTTTCAAGTGTCGATGCCACATCATGCACATACAGTTGCACGACCTCTTTGCCAGCAAGGTTGCCTGCATTCCTTAAAGTCAATGAGGCCATCACTTTGGGACCTTGTCTAACAAGCTTGAGGTTTGCGTATTCAAAAGTCGTATAGGACAGCCCATGTCCAAAGGGAAATCCTGGCTCTACGCCATAGGTGTCAAAGTACCTGTACCCAACATAGATGCCCTCCTTGTGGTCGATCAACAGGTTGTCATCCGGGTAAGTGGCGACACTGTGTGCCGGGCTATCTTCGAGCTTTTCAGGAAATGTCATGGGCAGTTTGCCGGAAGGATTGACGATGCCGAACAGAACCTCTGCCAGGGCGTTGCCGCCTTCCATGCCGGGGTAGAAGGCCTGGATTATGGCTTTGGCGTTGTCCTTCCACGAACGCATGTCTACAGGACCTCCACCATAAAGGACAATGGCCGTATTTGGATTCGCCTCCAGGACGGACTGTATCAGTTTGTCCTGGTCGAAGGGTAAAAACATATCCGGTTTGTCCCAGGCTTCAGCGTCATAGGCATTGTCATTCCATTCATCTGTATAGCCGTGGATGAAGCCGCCCACATAAATCACCACATCCGCATTGGACGCGTTGGTTACTGCTTCTTTGATCATTGTATCTGTAGTACCCCCATTCCTGCTGATCGTGTATCCCGGTGAATACTCGATCCGCACATTTTCTCCCAGAAGATCTTTCAGGCCTTCAAGTGGCGTGATTTCATAATAGGCCTTTACCTGGGAACTCCCGCCACCCCCGGCATGCTTCCTGTCTGCATTGGCCCCGATCACGGCGATCTTGCGTATGTTGTCTTTTTTCAGTGGAAGCAGATCTTCATTTTTAAGGAGAACAATGGACTCTTCCGCGATGGCCCTGGCCACCGCCTGGTGCTCTGGCGTATTGTAAGCCCCTTCGGGACGCCCACTGAATTTCCCCACTTTGTCCATGACCCATAATATGCGGCGCACTTTCTTGTCTATGAGGGCTTCCTCGAAAACACCATCTTGGACCAGTGCAACAGCTGTATCTGCCATATGGAATTTATTGAAATCCCTTTTGTGGGGCGGCATCGACAGTTCGGTCCCCATTTCAATGTCCAGGCCTACAGGAATGGCACCCTTTGCACTTTTGACCGCATTCCAGTCGCTGATGACGACCCCTTCAAATCCCCATTCATCCCTCAGGATATCATCCAGGAGGTATTTGTTGTGCGCACAATAAGTACCCCTGAATTTGTTATATGCGGCCATGAAAGTCCAAACTCCTGCATCCACACACGCCTTATACCCGGGCAGGTAGATCTCTCTCAGCGCCCGTTCACTCATGACCACATTCACCCTGGTGCGTTCATATTCCAATGTGTTGGCTATGTAATGTTTGGCGCATGCGGCTACGCCTTGTTCCTGGACACCCTCAATATAGCCACGAACGAAAACCGAATTGAGATGGGGGTCTTCGGAGAGGTATTCAAAATTGCGTCCATTGAGTGGATCGCGAATAATATTAAGACCCGGCCCGAGAATGACATCCTTGCCCCTGAAATTGGCCTCGCGCCCAAGCACCTGGCCAAAGGCATATCCAAGTTCACGATTCCATGTGGCTGCGAGCCCTGTGCCTACGGGCAGATAGGTCGACCTGTCTTCGACATTCTTATCCTTGATCCAGTCGCGTCCGTGTTCGTGGCGCACACCGTGGGGGCCGTCTGACATGACCAGTTCCGGAATACCCAGGCGCGCGATCCCGCCACTTGTAAAGGGAGATGAGGCATGGATCAAATTTACCTTTTCTTCCAAAGTCATCTTTTCAATGAGCGCATCAATGCCATCCTTGAGGGCATTTTTATCAGGAATTATATTTTCTTCATTCATACACGTGGTCAGTATTGTGCTGGTCAGCATTAGAAAAATGAAAAAGTAAAGAGACCCCAGGTTTTGAATAGGAACGTTTTTCATATTTGTAAATATCCAGTAAAGATATTACATGAAAATAGAGATCAAAACCTTATATGCAATACTGTTGTAAGAATTCAGAATCCCTATTTTTTTTTGAGTGCCACCGGTTTATTTTATAGATTGTGGAACCATGAAAATGACAATCCTGATATTGAAGTTTTTGTTTGTTGCCCATTGCGTTTTGGGGCAACATAACATCATTCCCCAGCCTGTTGAGTACACTTCATCTGATGGTGTATTCATACTTACACCGCAGACGAGAATCATCACGCAAACCGGTAATCCTAATGTAAAGACCTATGTCAGTCAGTTTAGAAAAGATCTTTTCCTGAAGGACCTGTCCGGAGATGATTCAGAAGAAACCGATTTTGAGAATACGATTACGATCGTTTTGCCACCAAGCACATTGGCGAAAAATAATCCCGAAGGCTATACAATGCAGGTGCGGCCAAAATCTATGCTCATTACGGCCACAGGTCATGCCGGCATTTTCTATGCTTTGCAGACGTTAAAACAGATGTCATTAGAGAAGAATCATCATGACGGTTTTAAATATACGATTCCCTGTTGCACCATCAATGATTACCCGCGATTCAAATGGCGCGGCCTGATGCTGGATTGCAGCAGGCATTTCTTTACGGTGGATGAGGTCAAGGCCTACATCGATAAAATGTCGACATACAAGTTCAATACCTTTCACTGGCATCTCACAGATGACGAAGGATGGCGCATAGAGATCAAGGCATTGCCCAGGTTGACTGAAGTCGGTGCCTGGCGGGTGACGAGGCATGGCAGGTTTGGGGATACGCGACCATATCCAAGAGAAGGGGAGAAGGCGGACTATGGCGGCTATTACACGCATGAGGAGATCAAGGACATTGTCGCCTATGCGGCGGATCGGCATATCACCATTGTACCCGAGATAGATATGCCCGGGCATTGTATGGCGGCCCTGACAGCCTATCCCGAATTGTCCGTCTTTAAAGAACCCAAGTTCGTCAACCCGGGATCCAAATTCGCTGAATGGTATGCCGGCGGGCGGTTCGATATGCTGATTGAGAATACATTGAATCCCACCGATGAAAGCGTGTATGATTTTGTGGATAAAGTTATGACCGAAGTGGCAGAATTGTTCCCTGGGCCTTATATCCACATGGGCGGTGATGAATGCTACAAAGGCTTTTGGGAAAAGAGTGAGGTTGTACAGAAGTTTATGGATAAAAAAGGCATCGGGGATGTCCACGACTTGCAGGCCTATTTTGTTTCCAGGGTGCATGCCATTGTGGAAAGCAAGGGCAAGAAAATGATAGGTTGGGATGAGATCAGCGAAGGGGACCTGCCGTCATCAGCCATCGTTATGGGATGGAGAGGATACAGGGGAGGCACCGAAGCAGCGAAGAGAGGCTATAAGGTGGTGATGTCTCCTACGGATCATGTCTATCTCGATTACACCCAGGGAGATCATACTTTGGAGAATCCCATTTACGCCGACCTCAGCCTGAAGAAGTGCTACGGTTTTGATCCGCTTCCTGAAGGAGTCGATCCAAACAATATCCTGGGCGGCCAGGGGAATGTCTGGACTGAAGCCATCCCCACAATCCAGTTCGCGTTTTACATGACCTATCCCAGGGCATTCGCAATTTCGGAAAGCCTTTGGTCCCTGAAAAAGAATAAGGATTGGAAAGATTTTACCAGGCGGGTGGAATATCACTTTGACCGTTTTGATGACCAAAACATCAACATTTGCAAGGCCTTGTATGACCCGATTGTTGAAGTGGAGATGGTGGATGGAAAATTGATATGTACGTTGTCGAATGATCTGCCTGATACCCGGATATACTATACCATTGACAATACCTACCCGGCGAGGTTTGGTATTTTGTATACAGGACCATTTGAAATCCCTGAAGGCGACATCCGGTTGCATGTGCAAACGATTCGGCGAGATCAGGCATTAGGCAGGGCAATAGTCATTCCTAGGGATGAATTGGTACACCGTGCAAAATATTGATGACACATACAATGAAGGCCTGGAGAAATCATAAATACGGAGGGGCAGAAGTTCTGGTAATGGAAGAAGTGCCCAAGCCGGTACCTGTTGCAGACGAGATACTGGTCAGGGTATATTCTACTTCAGTCAACAGGACCGATTGCGCCAATGTCAGGGCACATCCGGCCTTTATGCGTCTGAGTATGGGTCTATTCAGACCGCGCAACACATTTCCCGGAACTGAATTCGCGGGTATAGTGGAATCCGTGGGTCATGCAGTACATGCATTTAAAGTGGGGGACAGGGTATTCGGTTTCAGCGATGCCGGATTAAGATCCTGGTCGGAATACCTTACAATCGGGCAGAATGGACCCATGGCCCTTATGCCTGAAGGGATGTCATTTCGTGATGCCGGAGGATGCATCGAAGGCTTTCACTATGCTTACAATTTCTACAATAAGGTTGAACTAAAGAAAGGAGATCATGTGCTGGTCATAGGCGCTGCCGGAGGTATTGGGTCCGCCGCTGTTCAGATCCTGATGTCCAATGGCATCCTCGTCACAGGTGTTTCAAAATCCAGCGATATGACCATGCTTCAAGACATGGGATTGACACAAGTGATTGATTACGCACAGGAAGATTTTGCATCAGCACAAGTCACATATGACGGCATTTTCGATTGTGCTGGCAAGAGCAGATTCAGGATCTGTGAAAATATCATCAACCACGGTGGCTTTTACATCTCATCAGAATTGGGGCCGAAGGCTGAGAATGTCTGGTTATCCCTCGTATCGGCCGTCCTTGGCAGTATTCCTTTTCGAAATGATAAGTCTGTCAAGTTCCCATATCCGCCAGGACTATTGAAAAGCATACACTTGTTCATAGCCATGTATGAAAAAAATTCATATAAACCTGCCATAGATCGCCGTTATGCATTTGAAGATTTGCCGGATGCATTCAGCTATGTTGATGCTGGCCACAAATCCGGTAATGTGCTGGTGA
>JBFKJL010000188.1:0-5388 GCA_041631795.1 Saprospiraceae bacterium
ACAGTATTGCCAATTTGAGTAAAAAAGCCTCCTACGACAACATCAGAACCATATTTTACCAAGGCAAAAATATCACCTGATACCCCGAGGCCGTCAAACTCAAGTGCTGACCAGTTGGCGCCATCCCATTTACCGATCTGATTTGCCGGGCTGCTATCAGCGGTAGTGAAAAATCCACCGGCATAGAGGTCCGAGCCAAAGATTGTCAATGCCTGAACTGATGATCCGTTTACACCGGAGCCGAGTGCCGACCATGAAGATCCGTTCCATTTTGCGATCCTGTTGGCTGTAACGGTCCCAGCGTTGAGAAACTGTCCCCCGGCATAGATGTCTGTACCTGTGACGGCCAAAGCACGAACAGTATGATCCATACCTGTTCCGAGTGCTGACCAGGAACTGCCATCCCATTTTGCGATCCTGTTGGTTGTTACGGCACCTGCTGTTGTGAATTCGCCCCCGGCGTAGAGATCCGTGCTGACTGATGTCAGCGCATAGACAATGCTGCTCATTCCGGTTCCGAGTGCGGACCAATTGGATCCATCCCATTTTGCGATGTTGTTGACAGTGACGCCACCTGCTGTTGTGAAGTAACCCCCAGCGTAGAGGTCCGTACCTATGGATGTCAAGGCATAGATTGTTCCACTCATTCCGGACCCGAGTGTCAACCATGAAGATCCGTCCCATTTTGCGATACGATTGGCAGTGTTGCCACCTGCTGTTGTGAATGATCCTCCGGCGTAAATTTCAGATCCAATGGCAGTCAAAGCACGAACATGGTTGTTCATTCCTAATCCAAGAGGCGACCAAGCAGTGCCATTCCATTTTGCAATCCTGTTTGCAGGAATTCCGCCGGCACTTATAAATTCCCCACCTGCATAGACTTCTGATCCGATTGCCGCGAGAGCATGGACGATTCCATCTGTCCCGCTTCCGAGGGCTTCCCAGGACGTGCCGTTCCACTTTGCCACCCTGTTGGCGGGGACAGATCCAAGAAGGGTAAATCCTCCCCCGATGTAGATCTCGTTATTCAGCACCAAAAAACAGTATACTGCGTTATTGGGAGCAGGCACTCCACCAAAGGCGTTCCATTTGGTGTTGTCGCAGGCGCTGACAGCCATTTGTTCATCAAGGAAAACAGGCGCGTTATTATCACCGAGCAC
This sequence comes from Saprospiraceae bacterium, assembly GCA_041631795.1. Classification (GTDB taxonomy): domain Bacteria; phylum Bacteroidota; class Bacteroidia; order Chitinophagales; family Saprospiraceae; genus JBFKJL01. The sequence continues at coordinate 1,161 of JBFKJL010000188.1, forward strand.
CATTCTGAAACCTGTAAAATCGATGGGGCCATCCGGTAGATCTTTCAGCTTAAGTGTACCGTCATTATTCAGGATTTCGGTGATGTGGATGGTGCCGGGATTTGGTTGCTGAATGATTTCTGGCCCAGGAATTACTTTATTGCTATTGTATTCTGTTAAGAAAGTCAATATCCAGAATATAGGCAAGGTGATGATGAGGGGGAAAGTTTTCATAGTTGAGTGGTTTACCTTGTATTGAAAATAAATAAAAATCGAGACAAAAAGAAACGGCTTATTAGAGGGGACGTATTATGGAGATTTCGAGATCCGAAACGTAATGGCCTTTTGGCACGGATGCCAACAGCTGACGCACAGGTGCGGGTTTAAACCCGCACCTGTGTGAGATCTCGCTATATCTCAAGTTCTCAACAGCTCCAAAAGACAATCCACATAAAACTTCATCGTCCAGTTGGTGACCTTAAACCGTTGGTACTTTCCCCAGAAAGGCAGTGATGACGAAATGGAGCCATGGGGATAAAAGGGGCTATCCTTTTCCTGGAAATCAAGTAACGGCTTGATCATAGCCGAGGTAATGTCGGGCAGGTCCATGTCGGGCAGCGTCCTGCTGAATTTCATACAGAGCAGGGCGAGCTGGGCATTGCCGGTGGTACAGACAAATGAATTGTCGCCATACCAGGTGTCATCGTAACTGCCGGCCAGTTTACCATTTTGGCGGATCATGGCTTCGACAAGCCTGAGCAGCGACTGTCCGCTGGAGCGGATGAAAGCGGGCTGATTGAGCAGGCATCCGCATTCGTAAAGCCCACGCAGCGTATAGCCTATCACATGGGTCAATGCCGGTTGATCCGGGTGCAGGGACCAATCGAGGAGAATACCGTTGTCTTGCTGTTTTTTAACGATGGCATTAAGCCCGGTCGTGATCTTTGTGTTGTGTGGATATCCAAGGGCTGTCTCCGCGCTGATCATGGCCCAGAACACCCTGGAATAATAAGATGGATGATAACCTGAAATGTAATTGTGGGCGCTGAAAACGCCTTCATCCGTAAGATTGTAAAGCAACCAGTCGTAGGCGCGCTCGATTGCCGGTTTGATCTTTGCAGGGTGGTATTTCAGAAGCGCACAAAGCCCAAAGAGAACCTGGGCCGTGTCAAATATATACGTGTTCTTCCCTGTCATATCCGGGAAGGCACCTGAGGGTTTTTGTATCGGCAGGAAATAGTCGATCTGCATTTGTGCCAGGGCGGACCAGCGGTCTTCAGACAGTTGTACACTCGCCTGGATCAGCGTGGGCACCAGGTAGCCCGTCGTTTCGGGGTAGGGTTTTGACCATCCCTTCAACGGCATGTAATAGCCCGAGGAGCCGTGGCCTTTGTTGACCATAAAGCTCTGCCCAATCCATTCCAGGGATGCGCGCAAACTTTTTTCGAGCCTGTCCCGGCCACCCAGTCGTGTGATAAGATCATTCAAAGAACCCGGGATTTTTAAATTGGACCAAAAAACGAAGGAAAGCATTGTCAATCCTGTAGATCTTGTGATGAGGAACAAGATTGCCGCCAAAAGCCCTGAAGAACTTTTCAATTTCCGGAATGACACTGCCTTCAAAATCAAATACCTTCACCTTCTCTTTTAAAGTTCTTATGGCTTCCCACAGGCAGACGGTCATGCCTGCAGTGTGTTTATGTTCAGGATGATAGAAACCGGCGAGATAGTGCGCGGTTTCGCCTTGATAAACAATATAACAGCCGGCGAGGACAGTACCTTTTTGATCTTTTGCCAAAAATATCGTGCGCCTGGCATTGCGACTGAGAGCATTTTCAAGTCTATTCAAAATGTTTTTGTCATAAGGGACGGGTTTGTTTCTCAATGAGAATGACAAAACCAGGGACTGCCAAAAAACGTCAAAGTCATCACTTTGGGTGACAACACAAGTGCCGGTCGCTTTTTTGATATCAGTGCGGACACTGCCCTTGAGATTATTCCAAAGGACAGTTTCCTCCGGGGTGAGGTCGAGCATATACGTGTATCGCGTCTTTTGATCATGGCCCTTCCATTGAAGCGGAAGGCTGTTCCAGAATGCCGGATGGAAATGCTGGAGGAAGATCCTGTGTTGAGGTAATTGTCCCAGCAGGGATTCCGTGACGCGCTTTTCAAATGCGATCCGGCTATGTGTTTTGAGGTTGTCCGGGTAAAACAACCACGGACCGGAGTAGGCTGTGAGTGGCGGCATGATAATGAAAGGTATCCCGTATTTTTTATTAATCGTATAAACCCAAATGCCTTCGACAATCCCGTCACGAATGACACTGGCCACGCCCCACCGGCTGTCCGGGGTCACTGCATCCAGCCATTCCGGGGAGAAATGAATGGGCAAGACAATGCTATTGTAGAAATCTATATATTGATCTTTGTTCAAGAATTTCTTTTAACCAAAAGTAAGCAAGAAATAGTTATTGGATATCATTGACAAACTCATCGGAAAGTCAAAATGGACGGTCTCCGCATCGGTGATCTACATTTTTGTGCAAGGCATGTTTTACATCGCAGCGACCTGGTTTGTCGATAAGGACGTTTTTGGCCTTTATGCCATTGCATCCGCCCCTGTCTTTATCATTCTGGGTTTGATTGAGAATACGACGGTCAACAGCCTGATCCATAAAGAAGACTGTGACAGTGCTGACTACAAAGCTGTTTTCAGAATCAATATGTGGGTAGCCTTCGCCGGTGGCCTGGTCGTTTTATTGTTCAATACGATCTACGCTTTGGGGTTTGGACACAAGGCGATGATCCCGGTCGTTATCGCCCTGATGCCTGTCCTGCTCATTTCTTCGATCACTTCCGTGGCGATCACCGGGATGCGCAAAAATCTTTTTTTCAGGCATTTGAGTATTGCCGAGATCTTCGCCAATGTGATGGCTGTTGGCTCAGGCATTGCAGCTGCCATCCTTGGATACCAACTGGCGGCCCTGGTCCTGGTCGTTCTGACCCGGTATGCGGCAATGTTGCTGTTTGTCCTTTTTTCGTTTCCGAAATTTTATTCATTTGAAACTCAAACCAAAAAGGAAACCATAAAAGAACATTTCCGGTTTGGCCGTTATATCATGGGCGAGAAGTTACTCGGGACTGTGCTGTCTTACGTTGATGTGCTGATCCTGGGAGCATTTATAGGACTGGCTCCTCTTGGCGTTTATGATGTTTTCAAAAAAGTCATCATCAGGCCTGTGGTTCATCTTTATGTCAGCATTGAGCAGGTCGTCTTTCCACTCATGACACAGGCTGTGCTAAACAACATTTTTGAAAAGTTTTACAAGAGTTATTTATCCAGGCAAAACACACTTTTCTTTGCACTATTTTCTTTCACATTTATCAATGCAGACCTTTTGATTTGGGTGTTTCCGTCGCACTACATGGATGCCCAACCACTTTTCAGAGCTGTCCTCTTCCTGGCCCTTTCCATAGTTATTTTGAACCCGCTGGACATTGTCATGTATGCCCACAATGCCACGCGGGCATTCTTCTACTGGATGACGGTCAATGCTGTGTTTATGATCATAATCATGCTTATTTCCATACAATATGGACTGCTCAACTTTGTATGCGTATTGTCAATGTTTCAGATACTGGCCTATGTTGTAGCTTATGTTTTTATCATTAAAGGAACCACTGATATCAGATGGACTTCTTACTTTATTCCAATCGGCTTACCCTTTATCGTCTTTTTGCCCGCTTTTTTTATGGCACCCGAACCAATAGAGCTTGTCGGCACTCTAATATCAAGGATAATTTCTAATCTCCTCCTTATCCTACTGACTTGGATTTTGTGGAAGCGTTTCTCCCAAACAAATTTTTTAGAGAGTTGATCGCCTATTGAATTCTCTTCAGCACTTCGATGATCAGGTTTTGCTCTCTAACGTGCGCCTGATTAAAAATGTCCTGGTAGATTTTTTTATTGTTTTTGATGATTTGCTCAATGAGTTCATAGCCTTCTGCGGTGAGATAGAGTTTGTTTTCGCGAAGATTTTTGACTGAAGGTTTTTTTGTGACAAAACGTTTTCTGACCAATGTCTTGAGAATCCTTGAAACCGAGCCCGGATCCTTCGATAGTTTTTTGGAAACTTCAACTTGCGTCAACCCTGGCCTGTCATGAATTTCTTCCAGGATGAGGCTTTGGTCAAAAGTGATGCCGGCTTTGCGATTTTTCAATTTCCGGTTGATTTTTTCCCTGATCAGC
>JBFKJL010000189.1:0-5355 GCA_041631795.1 Saprospiraceae bacterium
CTCAAACATGACAAGGTCTTTTTCAGTCCTGTTGAGGAGGATGTCATAGGGTGTCTCACCATCAATGTCAAAAAACTCAAAATCGTGGTTATGGTGGCCGAATGACAGGCCGTACTCTTTGGCTTTTTCGCCACAGGTGTTGAACAGGTCGGCGTGCCGCTTATAGTCGTCAAGCGTTTGGCGCTCGGCCTCTTCAAAGTACCCACAGACGACCGATGTCACGCCCATTTCTGCGTTGTCTTTGCAAAACGCCTCCCATTCGTTGGTCATCGTCCTTTTCAGCTCGGGCTGGGTGATCCCTGTTTTGGTATGAACACTCCGCATTTTCAGGCCGAGATCAAGAAGCACGGTTTTCATTTCCGGGACAGTCATACCGTAAAACAGTCCCTCAACATAACCGGCGCTTTCCACATCAACAAATCCGATGTCTGCAAGGCTTTTCAAAGTGGCTTTAGGGTCTTTTTCCATCAGGTGGCGTACAGACCACAACTGAACCCCGAAATTATCGATTGCGCCCATCGCTTTAGCCTTGCATTTGAGAGATAAAAGCGCTCCCAGGGTGAGTGCCCCTGAAGATTTTAGAAATCGTCGTCGTATCATCATGTGGTGTATAAAATGTCAAAATTGTTGTGCTTAAATTTAACACGTTATTTAGGACGTTCCGCTTTAATCAAGGCCCAGGGCTTTTTTCAATAATGCCGCGTCTGTACTGCCACCGGCAAAATCGTCAAACGCCTTGTCTGTGACCTGGATGATGTGGTTTGAAATAAAAGGAGCGCCTTCACGTGCACCCTGTTCCGGTGATTTGATGCAGCACTCCCATTCAAGCACCGCCCAGCCATCGAAGCCATACTGGGACAATTTGCTGAATACAGCTTTAAAATCGATGTCCCCATCGCCTGGCGACCGGTATCGTCCGGCCCTGTTCACCCAATCCTGGTATCCGCCGAAGACTCCCTGGCGTCCGGAGGGTTTGAATTCGGCATCCTTGACGTGAAACATCCTGATCCTTTCGTGGTAGATGTCGATATATTCGAGGTAGTCGAGTTGCTGCAGTATAAAGTGGCTGGGATCATAGAGGAGACAGGCGCGTTTGTGGTGATTCACCTTGTCGAGAAACATTTCGTAGGTGACACCATCGTGGATGTCTTCCCCGGGATGGACCTCATAACAAACATCCACACCGCACTCCTCGAAAGTGTCCAGGATGGGCAGCCACCTGTTGGCCAATTCGGTAAAGCCCATGTCCACCATGCCTGGTGGCCGTTGAGGCCAGGGGTGCATCGTGTGCCACAACAACGCACCGGAGAAAGTCGCATGGACATCAATACCGAGATTCCTGCTCGCTTTGGCCGCATTTTTTACGGTCTGTATGGCCCACTGGGTTCTTTCTTTGGGCTTGCGGTGGACTTCTTTTGGGGCGAAGGCATCGAACAGGATGTCGTATGCCGGGTGAACGGCCACCAGCTGGCCCTGGAGGTGTGTGGACAGTTCGCTGATCTCGAGGCCCCATTCTGCAATTTTTCCCTTGAGACTGTCGCAATATGTTTTGCTTTCCGCTGCCAGATCCAGGTCAATGAGGCGCTTTTCCCAGGTAGGGATCTGGATGGCCTTATACCCGAGTCCGGCCGCCCAGCGGCAAATGGGTTCGAGTGCATTGAATGGTGCTTCATCACCCATAAATTGGGCCAGGAAGATGGCAGGGCCTTTAATGGTCTTCATACGGTATCGTTTCGGAAAAGATATTAAAATATTGAACAACAAAAAAAGGCCGATCAAAAATTTTGACCGGCCATCTCATTGGAATTATAATCGGCTCTTAGAAAAATGTAAATCTGTTGTCTTCAATCTTTGCTTTGTCAACAAGCGACCTGATCAATTTAAAGGTGACCTGGCTCCTCGTGGTGTTTGATACATTCCTTTGAATAAATGGAATGTTCGTCGCTTCGGTGGCTGCATCCCGGCTCAGGGGCTGAATGATAAAAACGCCGCTGGATCCCAATATGGGCTGAGAAATGGCCTGGACATCAAGGTCAAATGCAAGTGAAACGACATTGGGTTCATTCCCGAGGCCAGGTACAAAAGATGTGTTGAAACTGATCTCGGAGGCCGTATCGACTTCAACCTCATTGGCAGCGGCAATGGCCTCCAGGGATGTGACCGAAAGTTTGTCGATAAATATTTGTCCTTTTTTCTGATTTCTGACCAGGACCTCAACGTCGCTTCTCACGGCATCTGCTGAGGGCAGCCCCCTGGGAATGATGTTGTTGAGTGAAGCGATGACGTATTTAGCGTTAAAGAAATTGACCGGATCGGTGTACGTGAAAACATCCGGCGACACATCGCCCGGCTCGACAATAGGATCAAAGGCCCAGCGTATGATTTCGCGCGAGGTCTGGCCGGATGCCAGGTTATCGATCCTAAAATCATTGATCTTGAAAGGTGCGGACTTCTTTAATTGAATCCCGTCCATGGATTCAATAGCCGTCCTGAGATCTTCGATGGTGTTGTTTTCACTGATCAATTCGGTCACTTCATCATAGATCACATCTTGAGTTTCTTCCGATGGCACGATCGGCACACCGATACTGGCGACCTTGAACTTGTCTTCCCTGTCGTTGTAGATCTGGTCCATGATTTCAATGAGGTGGATGCCAAATTGTGTTTTGACACTATATCTTTTTCTTTTTTGTCCCGTTACAAAACACACTTCATTAAAGGGACCGACCATTCGCCCTTGCTGGAATTTACCGAGGTCACCGCCCAGGGCGCCGGAACCGGGATCCTGGCTGTGTTTGATGGCCAGGGAATCAAAAGTGGCCACACCCCTTGAAATCAGGTTGTCCAGGCTGTCGATAAAGGCCTGGGCCTGCTCGACCTGGGTGGCATTCGTGGGGTCTGCACTTCGCAGGATATGTCTTGCTTCAACAGTATCCGGGATGACCTTCCTGTCAAGGATCTTCAGGACGATATAATTGCCACTTTCAATATAAGGGCCGTAAGTTTCACCAATAGGTGTGTTGCTGAAATCTTCACTGATGACTTCAGAAATCTGATCGGCTCTGAAATAGATGTCGGTGTAGACCCCGGAATTATTGACCGTGAAAAGGGAATCGTTGTTGGTCCTGATGAATTCATCTTTCAGCAAATTGGCCCTTTCGAGGATATTCGCGGTATCTTCCGAAGTGGGCAGCACTTCAAATTCAGCGTAGTCAATGGTCCGTGTTTCTTCGTCAACCTCGTACTCAGACCTCTTGGAAGCCAGGTAGTTGTTGATGTCGGCATCGGTCACCTCGATATCATCACCGGGGATCTGGTCAAAAGGGATCTTGACAAAGGCGAAATCGACCTTGTCATTATCAGCTTTAAAGTGTTCTTCTGCCATCCATGTAGGCGTGAAAATGCCTTTGGACACAATGGTATTCAGCTTGTTTTGGATTCTTTCCTTGATGATTTGTTTTTCCTGTTCTGCCCAATATGCCCTAAAACCTGGGTTCATCTCCTGGTTGGTTTCAATAGTGGTCTTGATTTGCTGAAGATTGGCCACATCGAGCTGCCCGGTCTGGGGATTGCGCCAGTTTTGCTGTATCACGGGGCTGGGATTGGCGCCAAATTGAAGATCCATTAATTCATCCCTGCTCACATTAAGTCCTAAAACTTCAGCTTCCTTATTGAGCACAGCTTTCTCCACATAGAAATCCCAGATGGAATTCCTGGTTGAAAATACATCGGTGCCTGTATTCCTGAAGTAGTTCGATTCAGTTTGCTGAAAGTCCCTGTAGTCGATCTTTTCACCGGCGACCTCACCAATTGTCAGATTGGACACGGCACCACCCTGACCGCCGGCCCCCGTCATGTCCATGATCACAAAGGCTGCGAGTGCAAATCCCAAGAGTAATAAAACGAACCAAAAGTTCTTCCTGATTTTTCCTATTAAAGCCATTTATAAGTTCTTGTATGTTAAACGATTATTGGGTTCCCAAAAAGTTTTGCAAATGTAGTATGTTTTTTCTAATCATGGAGCTAAAAACCCCTTAGATTGTGATCAAGGGCTGGTCATTTGCTCATGAGACGAAAATTATGGCATACCTTTTGCAGATTCTCAATTGAGATTGAGTTTTGCCTTATTCAATGGTTCTTTTAAAAGCTTAGTGAGCCGTCTCATCCCGAGACGGTTTTTTTATGTCTGACAAAGAAAAAGATATCACCGCAGCTTCTGAAAAATGGTTGTCTGCATGCAACCACACCTCAAAATTGAAAGAACTCTACAAGAAGATTTCCAGGATCAAGCCAGACCCGTACAGATCGTTGGCAGAAGATACGCACAGGGCGGTCTTTGAAAGAACAGATTGTTTACAGTGCGCCAATTGCTGCAGATCTATTCCCCCAATCGTTACGGCTGTGGATGCCCGGCGCATTGCCAAACATCTGCGGATTCGGGAAAAAGACTTCTTCAGGGAATATGTTGTCAGGGATGAAGACGGGGATACCGTGATGAACAGCAGCCCCTGTCCATTTTTACTTCAGGATAATGCGTGTGCCATTTATGAGGTCCGGCCTAAAGCTTGCCGGCAATACCCGCATACTGGTGAAGGGACATTCTTTGAAAATATAAAACTGCACAAGCAGAATGCACGTATTTGCCCCGCTGTCTATTTTATTCTTGAAAATATTGAGGATAAGATTCAGCGCTAATCAGATGAGTAGGGTTTGGCATCCGTCAGCAGGTACATCAGCCTGTTGATATCAGAATCATTGAGGGACAGTTTTCCCTTCAGCATGATCTGTTCAGCCGAATATTCAACGGGTTCGGCAGCGAGGACTTCCATCACGGTTTCAGGCCCGGCACCCCCGCAGAAAAAGCACATGTTGTAAGGATAGGCTGAAAAAATAAACTCCTTGTGGGACTTATATCCCTCAATCGGAATGATGTACCCCTTGAGAATGACCTCTTTGCCTTCCAGGGCCTTCACCTGCTCGCTGAAAACCGGTACATCGATCTTAAACCCGAGCAATTCGTCATATTCCTTTTTATATGTCAGTTTGGAAAGGGTTTTCCAGATATTCTCGGTTTCCTGCGCCTGTGCAAACATGCTCAGGCACATCAGAATTACCGTCATTTTAAATATTTTCATTCTTATGTTTTTATGACTTCAGCATCCTCAAGAAAATAGATCAATCCGCCGGGTTCATCCTTGACGACTTTCAGGCGTCCTTTCACCTTGATCTGGTCTTTTGTGTAGTTGATCTTCCGCTCATTTTTCAGTGTGACCTGCATGGCAGTTTCCGGTCCGGCAGCCCCACAAAAGAAACACATATTCTGTGGATAACGGGAAAACAAAAATTCATTCATAC
>JBFKJL010000190.1:0-5307 GCA_041631795.1 Saprospiraceae bacterium
CACTTTGCCATTTGGCCTGCCCTTGAGAAGAATAGCCTCAAAGATGCTGCGATAAATGGGGCGCTTCTAGGTGGCTTGTGTTATGCCACCTATGACCTGACCAGTATGGCCGTCATCCAGGGATGGCCATTGGTCGTGACGGTCGTGGATATTATTTGGGGTATGGTGATCACAGGATTGACAGCCCTTGTGAGCTGGTATGTTTTGAGAAGGCTTTTTCATATTGTCCTGCACCAATAATCATATTCGGTATCGTTTTACTATAAAACCATTTTAGCGGGCTTGTTTCCATTGATAAAAGAAAGTAGATCAAGAAAATCCAGATGCTTAACAATGGGTTATGGAGGGAGATTAAGTCGTTAAAGAAATTAATTGAATTGATTCAAAAACCGGTCAACATTACATCAAGGAAATCTGACAAGTCAGATTCCTTCAGGGTTGCATCCTGGGAATTGCCTTCCTGACCTAAGTATCTTGCCTTGATATTGTGTGGTAGATTTTGGTTGTTGACTGAGACGCCAACAACAACATAGAGGGATCCCGATGGCGTCTGCGCTGACGGATTGATAAACCGCAAGATCCAACAAACAAGATGCGAAGGTCAGGAGACTGGTTCCGAGGAACACGCTAATAAGATTTTACAGATGGCATCTTTTGCCTTTTGATATTTGCCTTCCAGGCTTTTGAGTCTTGCCCTTATTTTGTTGAAGATACTGGGTTGTTGGCAGGGATGCCAAAAACAACATAAAGGGTTACCGTTGGCGTCCTCGCCACCGGTTAAATTCCCATCACCTGCACCACTATCCGCCTGTGCCTCGGGCGCGTATCAAAATCCATGAACACGATCTGTTGCCAGGTGCCAAGAATCAGTCTCGCATTCTGAAATGGCAGGCTTTGGCTCGTTCCAATCAGGGCCGACCGCAGGTGGGCTGCCCCATTATCATCGCCCCAGGTCTGGTTATGGAAGTAGGTTTGGCCGTAAGGGGCCAGTTTGTCCAGCATATTGGCAATGTCGTGGCGAACCAGACCCGGCTCGTATTCCAGCGTCGTTATGCCAGTCGTGGATCCTATTGCTGACACCAGCATCTGGCCTTCTGTCATTTCAGACTTGTCGATGACATCCTGAACCTGTCGCGTGATATCTTGGATTTGTGTAAATCCTTCCGTGCGCAATTCTATCGTCTCTGTGTGTAATTTCATATTATTATATAATTTAATATGTAATATATTTCATACCTGGAACAGGTTATTCTCTACATCTTGGCTAATCCTTTGGCCTGAAACCAGTTGACGTAAATTGTCAATACAATCACTGCACTGAATACAGCGACAGTCAGGTTATCCGTCGTTGAAGGCATCATGTGGATACCTGCTTTTTCAAAAAGATATTGGATAAATGAATTGGGCATCCCTGTCTCCCCGAGTTGCCGTTTAATCGACCAGTGCCAGTCTGTCAGGAAACAATACCCAAAACCGTATTGATATCCGCATATTATCCATGATATTAAAGTCATACACAAAAAGACAATGTGCATCATGCGTGTCTTCCTCCATATCCAACCCCCGAGATTAAAGAGGATGACAGTGACGTGAAGAGCAAGAAATAACACATCTAAAAATCGAAGAATGTAGAGATCACTGAACAATTCTGAATCAAATTTGTCTTCCCAATACGAAAACAAAAGATATGACATTAATCTTATTTATCATTATGGCAATACCAACAATACAAGTACAGGACTCTAACTCCATCCACCAATTTTCAATCAGGGCGCTCGATAGTGATGAGGTCATCAATTTCAGTGAATTCAAAGGATTAAAGATTCTCATTGTCAATGTCGCTTCCAAATGCGGCTTCACAAACCAGTACGCCGGCCTTGAAGAGTTGTACCAGACTTATGGGGACAACCTGGTCGTCGTTGGCTTTCCCTGCAACCAGTTTTTGGGTCAGGAACCCGGAAGTGAAGACAAAATAGCCAGTTTCTGTTCAACCAACTATGGCGTGACCTTCCCAATGACGGAAAAGATCAAGGTAAAAGGAAAAAATGCCCACGAGATCTATAAATGGCTCACAAAAGCAGAACTGAACGGAAAAAGTGACTACAAGATTTCCTGGAATTTCAATAAGTTTCTCATCGATGAGAACGGGCAAATCATAGACCACTTTGGCTCGAAGGTCAAACCCCTGGATGAGGCCATAACTTCACTCCTTTAAAAAACGTCTATTTTTTGAAAACCTGATGAGAACTACTGTCAGGTCTGACCTGTATCATTGAATGCCTGTGCAAGCGGATTTACCTTGCCTCGTCAACCAAGTGAGCAGCCAATGGTGCGTATATTTCCAATCGCATACCTGATCAGTTTCATTCTCCTGTGGTGTGGTTGTGCCAAGGATCCATTTATCCTTCCCGAAACAGGTTTAGTATGGCCGGATAAACAACGGTCTTACTGGCCAACTGCAGGTTGGAAGCAACTGCCAATGTCCACCCTCCATGTGGATTCACTGGACATGCTAAAGGCTGATGCCTTTGCAAGGGCAGACCCTCTGTCCAGGTGCTTGCTCGTGATCAAGGAAGGTTATATCGTTTTTGAGGCATATTACAACGATGGCGACATCGACGCAAGTACCAATGTCTGGTCCGTAACAAAAAGTGTGACATCAGCATTGGTCGGGCATGTATATGATGCCGGTTTTATCAGCGATACAGACACCCTTATGAAGGGTCTAATGCCGGACTATCCTGACTTCAACGATATCTCTCTTCATCACGTTTTGACGCAGTCCACAGGCTTGTCCTGGGTAGAATCAGGGCCTTTATGGGTTGACTGGATCCTCGCGGATGACTGGGTGCAATCCGCCCTTGACCGGGGATTTGTTCATGAGCCGGGGACAGTCTTCCACTACAGTTCAGCCAATTCCCACTTCCTGAGCGCATTGATATTTGAAATCACAGGGCAGACACCCGGCCTTCTGGCCAAAACCATGCTTTTTGACCCTCTCGGGATTTCATTTCACACCGTGGAGGTCCAGCCGGATTACGACACCTGGAGCGATTATATCGTTCCATTCGACCAGTCATGGCACCGCGATCCCAAGGGAATAGAATGTGCAAGCTTCGGTCTCTTTCTCACTGCGCGTGATATGGCGAAGATTGGATATTTGTATTTGAACAGGGGGATGTGGGATGGTCAACCGGTTATTTCGGATGAATGGATCAGATTGTCGGTCACAGAACATGTGACGGACATCTACGATCGCTACAGCTATGGCTACCAATGGTGGATCACAAAGGTGAATGGTGTTCCTGCCTTCCTTGCCAGCGGATATGGGGGACAAATGATCGGCATCGTCCCTTCACTGGACCTGGTTGTTGTTTTAAAGTACGAAGCTGAGAATCCGCAACATCCTGTCCAGGGCACGGCGCACGATGATATGTATTTGTTTGACCTCGTTGTCAAGGCAGTCCAATGATACTGTTCAAACTTTAACCATTGTACAACTCTTTGTAATATTCATGAGCCATCCGTTTTGTATCAAAACGCGGGACAACATCTTTCATGCTGTTCTTCATGATCCTGAGCCATGATTTTGGTTTGTTGTAGTACATCGGGACGATCGTTTTTTCAAGGATGTCCATCATGTGTTCATGGTCATGATCGTCCAGTTCAAAAATGTCATGTGGATTCCCATATTCGGGTATGATGAAACTGTTGTGTCCGTCCTTTGCAAATTCAGGTATCCAGCCATCCCATGTCGAAAAGTTGATGGCCCCGTTCATGGCAGCCGTCATGCCGCTGGTACCGGAGGCTTCTCTTGTAATGCGCGGGGTGTTCAACCAAACATCAGCGCCTTTTTTGAGCGCTGCGGACAGTTTCAGTTCGTAACCCGTTAAAATGGCGAGGTTTGGATGACGCAGAGTCAGAGAGTGGATGTGATTAAACTGGCTGACGCCCACCATGTCCTCAGGGTAGGGTTTGCCGGCCCAGATGATCTGCACCTTTCTGTCTGCATCATTAATGAGCTTCATCAATCTGTCGAGATCCCTGACAATGAGGTCTGCTCTTTTGTATCCGGCAAAACGCCTTGCCCAGACAATGGTCAGTGCATCTTCATCGAAGAAATCCCCTGTCTGATCAGCTACGAGAGTAAACAATTCTCTTTTCATAGCCTTTTTGCGCGCGATCAGCTCATGGTCATCATTTTCTTCCAGGTGCTTTTTTAGCTGGGGATCTGTCCAGTACACTTCATCCTGGGCATTGGTGATGGACTTGATCTGGCAAATGCCTTTGTAGTTGGCCCACATCTCATTGGCGACCTCTCCATGGATCTTTGAAACGCCGTTGGCGAGCCGGGACAACCTCAATGCGGCTGGAGTATATTCAAAGGCGTGCCCGTTTAACCCCGTCAGTTTGCGGACCACATCACCCGGAATTTCGTTGAACATGCCCATCTCTTCACACAAGGCAAAGTCACGCACTGAATTGCCTGCCATCTCAGGGGTATGCGTTGTAAAAACCAAACGCTTTTTGACTTCATCTATCTTGCCATATTTTCTAAACAAGTGAAATGCCACAGGCAGGGAGTGGGCCTCATTCATATGGTAAAGATCCGTTCCACCCAGTTTTTCCGCGACCTTGGCCCCTCCAATACCCAGGACGATGTTCTGAGCAATTCGGGTGGTATCATTCGGATGATACAATCGCGTACTGATCGACCGGGACAATTCATCATTTTCTGCAGTATCCGTGGTCAGAAAATACATTGGAACGGTATTGAAATGCCTGGGATCGAGATAGAATGCCCTGACCAATACCTGGTGACCCTTGACATAGACAGGTACAGTTATCCCTGTATCCTCAAGGAATGAATAGTGTTTCTGCCTGAAGAGGATCTTCATCTGACCGATCTCGTCGCGGACCTGGTCATAATAACCGTATTTCCAAAGCATGCCTATCCCGATGAGGTTTTGCTTGAGCTGATAGGCGCTACGCATATGTGAACCCGCAAGGTACCCAAGGCCTCCGCTGTAAATTTTAAGGGCCTGGTCAATGCCAAATTCCATGCTCATATACACGACCCGTTTGTCATAACGCGGATCATAATCATATGGATGTTCCCATTTCCTGGTGTTTTTCATACGGTCATTTTATTTCAGCCTGCGAAGCTATCTGATTTTAGGGAAATTCCAATAGCTTATAATTAAAAAAGCCAGGGATAGGTGTCATTAAGGGAAATGAAGTTTGGCATCTGTCGGAATTGGTCAACGGCGCATGCATCGATCTCCATGGCTTTTTCCAAATACCGAA
>JBFKJL010000191.1:0-5304 GCA_041631795.1 Saprospiraceae bacterium
GCGGCGGCAGGATACCAACGAACCCGAGCACTCGGGTTGTCGGCATCAGGACATCCTGACCATCGAAGATGCGTCAGGGGCGTCCTGGCCCAGACGTGACAACGTCAGTCTGCATCAGGACATTCCGCCAAAACACCTTTTGTCGGAATCGTCCTGACTTGAACCTATTTATGTATACTTCTGCATGAATCTTCTGAGCCTTACTCTATTCAGATTCTTAAGTTTCATTTCTAATCGATATGCTTCAGATTTGGTGCTTTTCAAAGTGAACCATACCACTTTCCACGGTCTTCCTTGTTTTGTAAACTTCGCAAATCCTTTATTATGGTAATGAAGCCTTGTTTGAATATCACCAGTATGCCCGACATAGTACAGATCAAGACGTTCAGAATAAAGGATATACACGCAGTAGCTTTTCATAAATTATTATTTTACGTGCCACCCGTTCTGTTCACTTTATCGCTCTATATATCAATTTGTAAAGATTAATTTATGGCTTTCTAAGTCTACAGACGAACCCGAGCACTCGGGTTGTCGGCATCAGGATATCCTGACCATCGAAGATGCGTCAGGGGCGTCCTGGCTTGAACCTTCCTTCCAGAAAAAACAAAAGGCCAGCCGGATATTCCAACTGACCTGTCTTTGTAGCGGCGGCAGGACTTGAACCTACGACCTTCGGGTTATGAGCCCGACGAGCTACCAACTGCTCCACGCCGCGATATTGCGTCTTGTAAGGGTATCAACAGAACTTACATGTTATAAGTTCAATTTTTGCAATTCTTTACAAGGTGGCGCAAGATAATGATCTGTGTGCACATATCAAAATTATAGAACATCCTTAAAACTTATCCCCAATGCAATCCATATTCCTCCTATATTGGAAGGCAAATATGGAAGCAAAGAGACCATGGAAGACAGACAAGAAAAGGCACATTTGAAATTTGCCCGGCATGTAGCTCTCGAATACTATGGCATTAATGGCGCTGCTCAGTCACTTGTAGGCTATGATGATCGGAATTACCTGATCACAAGTCATAATGGCACTCGATACAACCTTAAGATCAGCAAACCTGATGCAGACATTTCAAAAATTAAGCTCACAATTGGTATTATTAACCACCTCAAAGCATCTACATTTCCACTTGATTTACCATTAACAATACCATCCGTTAGTGGCCAGTTCTACCATGAGTTGGAAGATGGAAGAATACTAAGACTGCAAAAATGGGTGCAAGGCAGGATGCTTGCAGAAGCCCACCCAAGATCACAAGGATTATTGGAAAGCTGGGGAATGTGTTGTGGCCAGCTGTCAAAACATCTTCAGTCCTTTGACCATCCGAATACACATCACGTGTACGCGTGGGATCCCAGCCAGGTCTTGATGACAAAACAATACCGATCATCCGTAAAGGATGAAAAAAAACTACACATCCTGGATAGACTTTGGGCAGATTTTGAGACCCATCTTATGCCGCGTATAAACGAATTACGACATAGCGTTAATCACAACGATGCCCATGAATTGAACCTGGTCATCGATCACAACTACACTTCACCTCAAGTCACCGGGGTCATAGACTTTGGGGATGCGGTCTATACGGCAACTGTCAATGAACTGGCCATAGCATGTGCCTACGCCTGTATGGATATGCCGGATCCACTGGAAGCAGCCTGTGTCGTCGTAAATGGATATCACAATGTGTTTCCCCTCGAAGACAATGAACTGGCCCTGCTCTATGACCTGATTGCAGCCAGGCTGGTCATCAGCGTCACGCATTCGGCTTACCAAAAAGATATCGAACCAGAAAATGCCTATCTTTTTGTAAGTGAAAAGCCGGCATGGGCCCTTCTAGAAAAATGGGTAGAGATCCACCCAAACTTTGCCCAATACACATTCAGGAATGCATGTGGTTTGATTCCATGTCCGCGCATGAAACAATTCAATGCCTGGGCAAAACGATCCAGGGATGCAATGGTGTCTCCTGTGCAGTTTGCCGGAAGATGTGTGGCACCGATCGATCTCAGTGTGGGCAGCAGAGACCTTGGAAATGCCAGTGCGTTTGAAACACTGGAGAGTTTTGACAAAAAGATCCAGGATATTCTGGCAACACATAAATGCAGTGCAGGTATTGGTGGCTACGCTGAACCCCGGCTATTCTACACAACGGGCAATTACCTTGAAGAAGGAAATGATGGTCCTAAATGGCGCACCATTCACCTGGGTACAGATATTTGGGATAAGGCCGGTACCCCGGTCTACGCATTTGCCAGGGGACGCGTTGTAAGTGTCCGCAACAACATGGCCGAACGGAATTACGGACCGACGATAATCATCAAACATGATATCAACGAGGAACTTCAGTTTTTTACGTTGTACGGACACCTGAGCAAAGAAAGCCTTCAAATCGTTAAGCCAGGACAAAACATCTCCAAGGGCCAGGGTATTGGTTTCATAGGTCACAAGGATGAAAATGGCCAATGGC
The DNA here is from genome assembly GCA_041631795.1 of Saprospiraceae bacterium. Classification (GTDB taxonomy): domain Bacteria; phylum Bacteroidota; class Bacteroidia; order Chitinophagales; family Saprospiraceae; genus JBFKJL01. The sequence goes on from JBFKJL010000191.1 coordinate 2,484, forward strand.
CACCCCACCTGCATTTTCAGATTATCCTGGATATGCTGGATAATACACACGATTTTCCCGGTGTCGCATTCCCGAACAGTCAGTCTACCTGGCTGAGCATCTGCCCACCCATGCCTGAGACCCTCTGGCCAGAGAACCTTCAGAAATCAAGGAAGATGTCATATTCATCGAATGAGACTTTGATTCAAAAGAGACAACAATTACTTGGTCCCAACCTGAGTCTGAGTTACGATCCCCCCCTGCATATCGTCCGTGGTTTTATGTCACACTTGTTTGATTTTAATGGTCAGAAATACCTTGATACTGTCAACAACGTAGCTCACGTCGGTCATGAGCACCCGCGGGTGGTTTCAGCAGGCCAAAAGCAAATGGCTGTTCTAAATACAAATACCCGATACCTGCATGAAGAGATCCTCCTGTATGCAGAGGAACTCACAGCCCTGTTCCCGGATCCGCTGAGTGTCGTGTATTTTGTCAATTCCGGCAGCGAAGCCAATGAACTGGCTCTGAGAATGGCAAGGACCTGTACCCAGCGGAAAGATGTCATTGTGCTCAAATCCGGTTACCACGGAAATACAGGCACTTGCATCAACGTCAGCAGCTACAAGTTTGATGGCAAAGGCGGAGAAGGCCCCATTTCCCAGGTTCATGTCACTGCGATGCCAGACACTTTCAGGGGAGCATATCGGGATGCCCAGACTGCCGGAACGATGTATGCAAAGGATGTCGGGATTATGATTGATCGTTTAAATCAAAGCGGTCAGCATCCGGCCGCATTTCTCAGTGAAAGCATATTAAGTTGCGGGGGCCAGGTGGTTTTGCCGCAAGGCTATCTTCAAAACGTTTACAGGATGGTGCGCAATGCCGGCGGTGTGGTGATCGCGGATGAAGTCCAGACAGGCTTTGGCCGCGTCGGTGAGTCGTTCTGGGCTTTCGAATTGTATGATGTTGTGCCGGATATCGTAACGCTTGGAAAGCCTATGGGAAACGGGCACCCGATTGGTGCAGTCGTCACAACAAGGGCCATTGCAGATGCCTTTGCCAATGGCATGGAGTACTTCAATACATTCGGGGGCAACCCGGTATCGTGTGCCATAGGCCGGGAAGTGCTCAAGGTCATCCGGGAGGAAGGCCTACAGCAAAAAGCCCTGGACACCGGATCGTATCTCCTTGAGAAACTTCACACGCTCAAGTCAGAATATCCCGTCATTGGTGATGTCAGGGGCCACGGACTCTTTCTCGGCATTGAATTGATAACGAACACACAAACACTCGAGCCCGCCACTGAGATGACTTCCTATATCGTGCACCGCATGAAGCAAAAAGGCATTCTCACGAGTTCAGACGGGCCTTACGAGAATGTATTGAAGATCAAACCACCCATGTGCTTTGACAGAAATGATGCAGATCATCTGATTCAGACTATGAAACATGTCCTCAATGAGGATGCCGTCAAATACGGCATGGCTTAAAGTTTTACTTTAAGGCGTATAATCCGGCTCAAAAGGCTCAATATGAATGAGCACCTGTTCCAGATGGGCATATTTTTCTAGAAGGACATCTTTCAGCCTGTGGGCCAAAACGTGTCCCTCGCTGACGGAAATGTCTCCGTCGACGATGGCATGCAGGTCGCAATGGTAGCGCATTCCGGTTTTCCGTATAAAGCATTTTTCCGTGTCGAGAATGCCTTCTACCCCGGCTGCCGTTTGCCTGATGTCCTCGATCAGGTCATCGTAGACATGCTCGTCCATGATCTCGCCAAGCGCCGGCCTGAAGATCAGGTAGCTGTTGTACATGATAAACCCGGCCGCTAAAAGGGCTGCCCAATCATCGGCCTTCTCATACCCTTCACCAAATATGACGGCTATGGCAATACCAATAAAAGCCGCGACGGATGTGATGGCATCACTCCTGTGATGCCAGGCATCTGCTTTAAGGGCCGTGCTGTGCGTTTCCCGGCTCTTCCTGCGGACGTACCGGAATGACACTTCCTTCCAGATGATGATCGCCCCGAGGATGAGCAGTGTCCAGGGCGCAGGTGTCTCCTGCACGCTCCGGATATTCTGAATGCTGTCAAAGGCGATCGAAGTGGCCGAAATGACGAGAATGACAACGACAATGAAGGTGACCAGCGGTTCAATGCGTCCATGCCCGTACGGATGATTCTCATCCGGTGGTTTCTCGGCATATTTGAGACCGAGCAGTACAAGAAGGGATCCCAGGACATCCGCGCCGGATTCTATGGCATCGGCGATCAGGGCGTTAGAATGCCCCAGAATACCACCAGTGCCTTTTATGACTGCCAGGACAAGGTTTGACAAGAGGCTGATGTAGATTGTTTTTACCGCTTTACTCGTTTCCAAAAGACAGTTTTGTTAAGACTATTCAAGGTAGGATCAAAAATGGAGAAAGTAAAACTGGATTGGGAGATTTTGAGAGGAGGAGATTTTGAGAGAATTGGACTTAAAGATTATGGGAGGTCCGGATTTCTAAAATCGATTTGGCTGCATGTGAAGGAGAGGCAATAGTAAGTTCTTACATCTAGCTGCCGATTATATCTCGTACATCAAAGCACCAACGTGTAGCATGGTATCTAGTGTTACTTGCTGACTTTTCTGATTGTGAGAAATTCTTTCGGTTTCATAACTGGTAGTTTGGAATTTTTAAAATCCTTTGTATTGCGGGTGATAATTATGTCGCATTTTGACTCAACAGCGCTGTAGTACTGAATGCCATCTTCAAAGTCTTTAAATGTTGAATCATTTAATGCCAATTCAGTGATTTTATCTGTCAATGAAACTGTATTGACTAAGACTTTAAA
>JBFKJL010000192.1:0-5197 GCA_041631795.1 Saprospiraceae bacterium
GAAACCGTTCTGGAAGAATCTGGAGCAAACCTTGATGATGAGGTTTTGGAAGCCATGTTCGATCCGTCAAAAGACGGCAAAAAAGTCAGCCTCGATGCCAGCAAGGATCTCGTTTTGGCCTCAGCTGTCAATTTCTATGATTCCGATATAACGCAAAAGGAAGTTGAAGATTACTATGCGTCTGTTATTGATAAAACTGATGCGGAACCAATTTCTTACGGACTTAATTCCCGTGTGGTACGTCAACCCGCTGGAACCGTTGGTGAGGAGGTGTATAATGCTGAAGGATTGTACGGTCCTGCGATCAAAGAGATGATCAGGTGGCTTCAAAAGGCCATGGAAGTGACCGAAAACAAGAAGCAAAAACACGCCCTGGCCCTGCTCATTGAATACTATGAAACCGGGGATCTCGAAAAATGGGATGAGTACAATGTCCTTTGGTCGGCGACCAAGGAAGGGGATATCGACTACATTACCGGTTTTGTGGAGGTTTACAATGATCCCATGGGGTATAAAGGCTCTTATGAAACGATCGTGCAGATCAAGGATTTTGAAGCCTCGGAGCGTATGCAGGTCCTTGCGGAGAACGCCCAATGGTTTGAGGACAACTCCACAATCCTGGACGAGCACAAGAAGAAGAATGTTGTCGGTGTCAGCTATAATGTGGTCAATGTGGCTGGTGAAAGTGGCGATGCCTCACCTGCCACACCGATTGGAGTCAACCTGCCAAATGCCAACTGGATCCGAGCGAAACACGGGTCCAAATCCGTCAGTCTCGGCAACATCATCAATGCCTACAACAGCGCATCCGGACCCGGAATGACAAAGGAGTTCGCCCATGATGAAGAGGAAGTTGCCCGAGCCATGGCCCACGGTGAACTCGCCGATAAATTGTCGACGGCATTGCACGAGGTCATCGGCCATGCATCTGGGCAGATCAACCCGGGTGTGGGGACACCCAAACAAACCCTTAAATCCTTTGCTTCCACCATAGAAGAAGCACGTGCAGATATTGTCGCCCTCTATTTTATCCTCGATCCCAAGGTTGTCGAACTTGGACTCATGGAGTCACTCGAAGTGGGTCAGGCGGAATACGATGGTTTTATCAGCAATGGGTTGCTCAAACAATTGCGCCGCATTGAATATGGTGATCAGATCGAGGAATCTCATATGCGCAACAGGCAATTGATCGCTAAATGGGTCTATGAAAAAGGTGCCCCGGACAATGTCATTGAAAAGGTGGTAAGGGATGGAAAGATCTATTACAACATCACGGACTATGATAAACTGAGGGTATTATTCGGAGAATTATTGAGAGAACTCCAGCGGATTACTTCCGAGGGAGACTACGCAGCTGCACAGGATTTGGTGGAATCCTACGGTGTTGAGGTTGATCCAGAAATTCACAAGCAGGTCTTACAGAGGGTGTCCACGCTGGACATTGCCCCGTACAGTGGATTTATCAATCCCAAACTGGTCCCTGTCATGGATGATAGTGGAGAAATATCGGATATCACTATTGAATATCCAGATGACTTTGTTGGTCAAATGCTCGAATACGGCGAACAGTACAGCTTTTTACCCGATACCAATTAAATGAATGATTGAAAAATGTAAGATAACCGGTCAGGCAGGCCGGTTTTTTTATTGCCCGGATGTATCCATGGTCAGTGCAATGCCGCTTTGATTTCCAGGGCGTCAATCACATCTGCTTCCTGTTCAATCCACCAGCGCAAACGATCGTAAACCGTTTCTTCGTCAAAATAGTGAAGGGCCATTTTGACAAAGATATGGCCGTGCTTGGCCTCAGATGCCCACAGAAGTTTGTAAAATCTTTTCAGTTCGGGATCTTCAAGGGCTTCTTCGACCATCCTGAATCTTTCAGCTCCCCTCGTCTCAACAACGCTGGCTATGAGCAATCTGTCCAGAAATCTTTCCTCCCTGCCTGAATGACATTTCTTGATCAATGCTTTGACATATGGATCTTCCTTGATCGAGTGGGAAAGTTCAATATTGCGCTTTTGCATCAGGCTGTACACATCCCTGAAGTGTTCCAGCTCCTCGATTCCAGTTTCAATGAGGTCAGGGATGATCTCGGTTCTGTCCGGGTACTTGGCGACAAAGCTCATGGCCATAGCGCTGGCTTTACGCTCACAATCCGCGTGATCCTGTAAAAAGGCGTCGAAATCGGCCATCACAGCATCGATCCAGGCTTTGCTGCTGGGCCTGGCCAGATCGAGATTGAGTTTCATTTATCCGACTGTACTTTTATAGACTAAATAAAGGATGATGATCAGGATAATAGTGACGGCGATGGCTATCACAAAAAACTGTTTTTCCTGTTTTTTATTCCTGATTTCTGCACGGCGTTTTTTTCTTCCTTTGGCCATATATCTCCTATATTTTAAGCAATATAGTAAATATCAGAAAAACCAAAAATAATCCACGCAGTGCAGGGTGTGAAATACCTTCCAGCAGCTCACCTGCGCTTGAGATCCTCATAATATTCCACGATCCTCGGGTCCACGATGACATCGCGCGGTTCAAGTTTGCGTATAAGGGAAATGCCTTCCAGTGTCCTGCAACGACTGAGGGCCACATAGGTCTGACCGAAATCGAAGGCGCCTTTTCCAAGATCGATCTTGACCCGGTCAAAAGTCTTGCCCTGGCTTTTGTGTATGGTTATGGCCCAGGCAAGCTTCACAGGATATTGCTCGAAAGTCCCCACAACCTTTGTCTTAAACTTTTCCGGATTGCCGGGATCAATCTCATACTTAAGCATTTCCCATTCTGACCGTTCAACCGCGATGTGCCTGTATTCGCCTTTTATCCTGACACGCGCAATGATCTCGTCTTCCAGGGACACGATGGTTCCCAGGGTGCCATTCACATATTGACCCTCTGTATCATTTTTAAGGAACATGACCTGGGCCCCTTCTTTCAACCACAAATGCGTATCGGCGGTGCAAAATCGTTCATTGAATTCGCCAGTGACGCGCGCGCTGTATTCATGGAGGGGTGCATTTATTTTGTCCAGTTCGGATTTATTGATCCTGTCTGCTGTGGCATTGATAGAACAGAGGGTAATGGAAAGATCACCATCGCTTTCCCAATCCTGTTGGCCCACTTGTTGGTTCAATTCCTCAAGATCATCATAGTCAAATTGGTTGAGTCTGATATTGTCCAAAAGCCTGATAAATCGCCTTTCCTCCTGCCTGAATACCTTTTGCAATTCGATCATGCGCATCGGGAATCCGCTTTGAAAAACATGGGCAGAAAAAAAATAGCGCGAGGTATAATGCTGTACAAGGACCTGCTTTTCGAAGGCGCTTGAGATGACTGGCGGCAGCTGGAACAGGTCGCCAAAAAAGACCACCTGGACGCCACCAAAGGGTCTTGGATCCTCCCTGTTGACACGGAGAAAGGTGTCGATGACATCGATCATATCCACCCTGACCATAGAGATTTCGTCGATGATCAGGAGTTCTATTTTTTTATAGAACCTGTGATTGCGCCTTTTTTTGATGTCGTTGAGCGCGATCATTTTAGGCGGCAATTTGAAAAAAGAATGAATGGTCTGCCCTCCAACGTTCAGCGCTGCTATACCCGTGGGTGCGACGACAGCGGCATTACGCCTTGTTGTCCTCCTCAGGAGACCGAGAAGGGTTGATTTGCCTGTCCCTGCCCGACCAGTGACGAATACATTTTCCCGGTCCTTTTCAATGACATCCAATATTTCATTGAATTCTGAATTGAGCTGGATGGGTGATTTCTGCATACGAATTGGTAGTATTCATTTAATCTTACGAAGCAGGTAGAGGACAACTGGAAAATGGTCGCTGTATCCGCCCTGGTAGGTGTCGCCCACATAGGTGCGCATGGGATATCCCTTGTATTGCCCGCGTTTTTGAATTAAATAATTCTTATTGAACACCGCGATATTGTGAAAGTAGTACCCATTTGAATCGTTAAGTAAGGAAGCACTCACAATGACCTGGTCAAACAGGGACCATGTGTCTCGCCATGCGTTGGAACCAATCCCTTTATTGTACAATGATTCCATGGGGTTGAACAGACCCGAGACACGGGCCTGGCGTTTTTTTCCATGAGAGCGCAGTATCTTACGCAGGCTGTCATCGTTGGGATTGTCATTGAGGTCGCCCATAATGACAATCTTGGCCTCTGGTTCTTCCGAGTAGAGAGAATCGACGATCTTCCTGTTGATGCTGGCAGACAATTTCCTGAATTTTGCTGATCTGGCCTGGCCGCCACGTCGGGAAGGCCAGTGATTGACAGTAAAATGGATGATCTCACCATCAATTTCTGTGCTGACAAACTGAATATCCCTGGTAAAGGAGCCTTCGCCTTCAAGCGTCATATCCACATCATACCATCGCGAATTTAGAATCCTGACCCTGTCTTTATCATAAATCAACGCGACATCAATCCCTCTTTCATCCGGGGAGTCCTTGTGGACGATATCGTAATTGCGATCGGCTAAAAGCGGATGGCTGATCACGTCTTCCAGGACCTGCCTGTTTTCGATCTCTGATACACCGAGGATAGAGACGCCTTCATTCGACAAATTCTTGCCGATTTGGCTGATGACGGAGGCCATGTTGGCAATTTTTTCCCTGTATTTCGCGCTGTTCCAGGCTTTAGGGCCTTCAGGGGTGAATTCATGATCATCAACATTTTCAGTATCCAGGGTATCGAAGAGGTTTTCGAGATTATAGAAGCCGATGGCCAATACCTGGTATTTGTCATCCTGGCTTTGACCAGGCATTGACAGCAAAACCAACAATATGGATATGGACAAGCATCTGAACATCATATGACATGTATTGAAGTGATTTGGTGTTGTATGATCCATTTGTATTAAGTGCATCTTAATTCTTGTATAATTAAATATCAAATATGTTTGCTTAAATTAGGCATCTTTCATTCCTAATATTCAAGCATTCGCTTAATTTAGCCGTTGATATTAGAACCCATGAGTAAAGGTAAATCGTTTCTTTGGTTTTGCATCTTCCTCCAGTTTAATGCTGTTTTAACTTTTGGACAGAGTGTCACTGGCAAGATCATGGATGAAAATTCCGGCAATCCCATCGCCAATGCCAGCATCGAATTACAGCCTTTCTGTGAAGTTGTGCTGTCGGATGGTGACGGAAAGTTTACCCTGGACATTAAAAAAGAA
>JBFKJL010000193.1:0-5122 GCA_041631795.1 Saprospiraceae bacterium
ACGACATCCATTTGTCGGAACCTTTGAAAATGACGTTCATATACATCAAAATAATGATTCCATTTATGAATTAATCTTTTGTCATTATTCCTGAAATAATACTCAAGGTCAGACTTTATTCTGTGTTCCATTCAAAAATAATCTTCAGTATTGCATAAATACAAAAATGTAATTCAAAGGAAGAAATAAGTATTTGATTTTCTTTCAAGACGAATCCTATATTTGCTTACAAGAACTTCCTGTAAATGGAATTGAGACATAATAAAATCCTTATCATCGCTTACTACTGGCCACCGGTCGGCGGAGGTGGCGTCATGCGTTGGCTGAAGTTCACAAAATACCTGCCGGATCACGGTTGGGCCCCCATAATCTACACACCTGAAGGTGGAGAAAGCGCCGTCAACGATCCGTCGCTTCAAAAAGACATTCCGGCTATCGTCGAAGAGGTCAGACGGCCGATATGGGAACCCTATGACCTGTACAAAAAGCTCACCGGCCGGAAAAAAGGCGTTAAGATCTATTCTGGTTTCCTCACTGAAGACAAGAATCCCAAACTCAGCCAGAAAATTTCCATCTGGATCCGAAGCAATCTCTTTATCCCGGATGCCCGGATGTTCTGGATCCGGCCTTCTGTCAAATTTCTGAAGAAGTACCTCAAGGACAATCCCGTAGACTTGATTGTATCGACAGGGCCTCCTCACAGCATGCACATGATCGCCCTGGGCATTAAAAAGCATTTTCCAAACCTGCCATGGGTGGCCGACTTCAGGGATCCGTGGACAAACATTGACTACATAGACGACCTGATGCTGACACGCTGGGCTGAAAACAAGAATAAGAGAATGGAACGCGAAGTCCTCGCTACGGCGGACAGGGTTGTCACTGTGAGCTGGAGTTGGGGCAGGGAACTTGAAGCCCTGGGCGGACGACCGGTCGATGTGATCACAAACGGTTTTGACACAGAAAATTTTAAAATAACTTCTGGGCAATTGTCCACAACATTTTCGATCACCCATATCGGGTCGATGAACAAGGATCGCAACCCACCACATTTGTGGTCTGTCTTAAAGGAGATCGCATCAGAAAACAAGGCATTTAAAAAAGACCTTGAGATTGTCCTTGTTGGCCAGACTGATATCACGATCATCCGGGACATTGAAAGATTTGGCCTCACGAAAAATCTCGAACAAATCAATCACATGCCCCACCAGCAAGCGATGGAACGCCTCAGCCAATCACAGCTCCTCCTACTGCCACTAAACAACACTCCGAACATCAGTGGCGTAATGCCAGGCAAACTGTACGAATATATGGGGGCCAAACGGCCAATCCTGTGCATCGGGTCCACAACAGGTGATACGTCCAGGGTCATTAATGAAACCGGGACGGGTGTTGTCATCGGATTCGATGAACGTGAAAAACTGAAAACCGCCATTCTCCGCTTTTACGATGCCTATCAGAAGGGACAACTTTCTGTGAACAGCAGTGGCATTGGAAAATACAGCCGTCAAAGCCTGGCAAGTAAAATGTCAGATCTTTTTAAGAAAACGATCAAGCCTTCATCCTGACATTATATACGACGACACCGATCAGGATCAAAGTAAACAAGATCGAAAACCATAAGGATATCCTCTCTCCTTTCAGATACGAAGACGGTTCGAACTTAAACGCAATGGTATGAGTTCCGTCGGGCACGCGCATGCCCCGCAGGATGTAGTTGACCCGGATATGCTCCACGGGCTGACCATCGAGGTACGCTTTCCAGTCCTCGCCGCTGCCTTCGTAATAAATCTCCGAGAACACAGCAAAGTGCTCTCCCCCGCTGACATTGGCTTCATACACCATGTGGCGGGGATCATATTGTGTCAGCCTGATGGATGATGAGGGGTTATTGCCAGAGGTAAAACCGGACATGTATGCAGAATAGCGGTTGTCGTACACCGCTTCTGTTGCCGTATTGATATTGTTCAGGGCTGCAATTTCACGGTCCGCATTGTCCATTTTCGTCACCTGGCTGACGAACCACGCATTGCCCAGGGCGCCATTGTTCACCTGGGCTTCCGGGGCATTGGTTTGCCTGTTGGGTGCAATGATGTACTTTGTGTTGAGCATATTAAGCACCTTGATATTATTCTGACTGAGATGCTGCTCGATAACATCCTGGTAGCGTATCAGCTTGGCGGCATGGTATCCTCCAATGGATTTGTGCTTGTACGAGGTGATGGCATCATTAAAAGGGCTGGCCGTCAGGTTGAAAACCCGGAAATGCGGATCATTATCCCTGAGGATGACCTGGTCTGCCTGGTTAGGCGCATAGTTGGCTTCCAACTGTCTTTTGGGCTTGAAGTCGTCATGGCTGAGGTACTTGAATCCTTCCATCCACAAGTCAGCACATATCAAAACACCCAATCCTCCGATCAGGAGAGCTTTGCTCCACTGGCCATTGATGAACCTGTGCAACAGGAACCATGCCAGGCCAACGAATACAAGAGATTTGATGGCGCTCATGCGCATGAGTTGTCGGCGGTCATCCAGGATAACGTCCATGGGCCATCCACGGGCAGCGAGGGCGTCATCATTGGGACTGCTCACATTCATTATAAAACTACCGAGAATGACAAGAACTAAAATACCCCCCGTGATGTAGAGCGCATATTTCAAGGCCTTGAGGGCATCATCTTTTTTGAATGCACCTTTCACGATCTTGTCGACAGCCAGGAAACCCAGAAGAGGCATCATCAGGGCTGCAATGGTGAGGAGCATCGAGGGCGTCCTGAATTTATTGTACATCGGCATATAGTCGAAGAACGTATAGGTCAGGGCCGGAAAATGGCGGCCCCAGGACAACATGATGGCCAGGAGGGTGATGCCAAAGATCCACCAGCGCGTCATATCCTTGATGAAGAACATACCAAAGATGAATAAGAAAATCACGATAGCTCCAAAATAGTAAGGTCCCCCGGTGAAGGATTGTTTTCCCCAATAGGTGGGGACGTTCTCAAGGGTTTGTCTCAGGTTTCTGCCTGTCACGCCTCTTTTTTTGAGGGCTTTGGCGAGATTTGAACTTTCACCAAGTGCGGTCGCTGAAGCGCCACCCTGGAAATCCGGGACCAGCAAGGTCATCGTTTCCCAAATGCCATTGCTCCAGGCCATGGCGTATTCCTTGTCCAATCCTCCTGAAGTCTGAGCTTGCTTTGCTGACAGCTCCGACGTCCCGCCCCTGATGGTTTCCTGCCCATAAGTGTAGGTCGACCACAAACGCGAAACATTTGGCCCTACGGCAATGAAAGCCGCCAGGAAGAGAATGCCCAGCGTCTTAAGCAATTGAGCCACCTTGTTCTCACGAATAAATTTGATGGCATAGGCCAATCCAATCGCCATAACGATCAGCATGAGGTAGTAGGTGATCTGGAAATGGTTGGCATTGATCTGAAGACCGAGGAAGAGCATGGTCACCGCGGCCCCAGTCAGGAGTCTTCCCCTGAATGCCGTAAGTACCCCGGCAATGACCGGCGCCATATACCCGATCGCACGCAATTTACCCATGTGCCCGGCATCGAGCGACACCAGCCAGAAGGTCGAAAAGCCAAAAGCTATGGCGCCGACAACACCCAGCCAGGGACTGACACCCAGGGCAATCATCAGGATATAAAATCCCACAAGGAGGGCCAGCATGATGCCCGTATCATATGTCAGAAGAAAATCGAGTTTAAATACAGGGACTTCAACTCTTGATATGAAATTGGACGGATACTTTGTGCCTGTTTGAAAAGCTGGCATGCCACTGAACATGGCCGGGTTCCACAGCGCCTGGTCGCCGGTTTGTTCGTAATAGTCCCGCACCATTTTCCCCATACCGGTGGATTGGACGATATCGTGCTTTTCCACTTCCTTGCCCTGGAGAGAAGGAAAGGCATATATCCAAACCAGTCCGAGCATTATGATAAAGGCGATACCATGTGGGATAAAGGGTTTCAGTTTGTCAACCATTGACTAAAATTTTTTATGAATTGTGTGACCCTTGGGCCAAGGTCAAAGGTAAAAAATTAAATAAGTTGAAGTTGAAGTTGAAGTTGAAGATGAAGGTGAAGGTGAAGGTGAGGGTGAAGGTGAAGGTGAAAATGAATTTATCAATTTTACATGACTTTAGTGCAAAAATGAAGTAGCGGGCTTGATGAGTTAAACTAAAAATTGTCAATGGTTCTGCTATACAGGGATGTTCTCCTGAGAATTGATTTTTTGAGACAACCGGGCAGATAATAAATCAAACCAGCTTTAGTGAAGTCCGAAAATCAGGTATCCCTTCCAGGGTCCTGTGTACAGGGCACCTGTTGGCGATTTCGCCCAAGCGATCAAGTTGTGCCTTATCGAGATCACCCTCCACTTCTATGATCATATCAAAGATATCCAGGCGTCTCTCGCTTTCAGTGCAGGACTCACAATCTTCATTATAGGATCGGTCGAAGGACAAATGAACTTTGACATCCTTCAGATCCCATTTTTTTCTTCGGGCATACATCTGGAGCGTCATCGCTGTGCAGGCGCCCAAAGCGGCATTGAGCAGTTCGTAAGGCGATGGGCCGAAGTCGTTGCCGCCCAACGCTTCGGATTCATCCGCGATCAGGCCGTGGCGCCCGGCAAGGATATCCGTTGTATACCCATCTTTGTCCAGGTGCGCCACAACCTCCTTTTCTGTTCTGAGTTTATTCTTTTGGGGCATGTCGATGTACCGCCGCACCCACGTAGCGATGACATTGCCGGTGTAAAAGGCATCATCCTTGTTGGTGAGCATATGGTCCGCCTCATTGAGTGTGATGAAACTCTTGGGATGGTAAGCGGCATTGTAGATCTTTGCGGCATTCTCTATCTCTACGATGCCATCCTGGGGCGAATGAAGGATAAGAAGCGCTTTGCGCAATTGTCTGACAACTTCATACATTTTCTTTTCGCGCAGGTCATCGACGAATTGTTTTTTGATCGTAAAGCGTCTTCCCCCGATCATCACTTCTGCAGAGCCATCCCTGTCTATATCTTCCAATTTGCATCCAAATAAATGCGTCACATGTTCTGGCTCGCTTGGGGCACCCACTGTGGCCACAGCTTTGACACTTTCAATCCTGCC
>JBFKJL010000194.1:0-5113 GCA_041631795.1 Saprospiraceae bacterium
AAATCCCAGATAATTTCTGGCATTCTTGTCTGGCCCATTCACTTTCAGGCCATTGACCAATAAATTCCAGATATCTTTTCGGAATACAAAGACCGTGGCACAAGCCGTTGCAAAGTGAAGAGTCACTGTCATGAGCAGGCTCTGTTCTCCCACGCTGTCATCACCGGCAAGATACTTGGCAATTTCCAGATGGCCGCTACTGCTGACAGGCAGGAATTCAGTCAGACCTTGCACAATACCCAGCAAAAGGGCTTCTAAGACTTCGGACATTTACGTTTACTTGAATATAGCGTAAATTTCAACAGCAAGCCCAGAAAGAATGACCATTGGCGCCAGAACTGTTCTTCTGAATCCATAGATTCCATTCTCATCCCAAATTTCGGGATTGACATTGTACCCGCCTATCATCAGAAGCATTCCCAGTCCGATAAGGGCCACACCTATAAGCATCCATTTATAATTTTCTCTCCCAAATATAAGCTGGTGGCTTGGGGTCCTGTCCGCGGATTTGGAGGCCCTTGATTTAGTGGCTTGCAATTTGTCTTTCTTTTCCCTTGATGTCGTGACGATAACTTTTTTCTTCTTATTTCCGGATTTTGCCATAATTCTGCTTTACTGAGCACAAATTTGTTAAAAATGTTGAGAGATATAACGGTTTAATGCCAAATTAATATAAAACCTTAAGATCAAAAGACTGAAAGCGCAGGCAAGACCTGCCGAAATGAGATAAATCATGACTCTCTGGATAAAGCTAACTTCCGGAAGAAACAGGCTTCCAACTATCGAAATGACCAGGCCTATGGCAGGTACTATGATCAGCGGGACTGTGAGTGAAGACAGCACATTTTTCCAAATGTACTTTCGAATAGCCTTGTCAGAGGCCCCCACAAGACTCAATTTCTCTACATCTTTATGTTGGAATTCAATAAAATTCCTTGCTGCTGGCAACATGCCCAGTCCGGTAAGCATCGCCAAAATCAGGCCTGCGTACCAAAAGCCTTTGACGATCCTTTGCAAAAGTGCTTTTTCTCCATCTGCCAACCCGGTTGACTGATGCACGGCAATCACCCCGGGGATAGCCCTCAAAGCAGCACCAATTTCGGCCTCATCAGATAGAGTTTTACTTTTCATGGTTAATACCAAGGCATCGTTCAATGAATGTCCAATCAAATCCGGGGCATCCTTGTCTCCAGAGCCATATAATTCAGAGACATAGGCATCTGATGTTATGCTTTCAATAGCAAAATGTCTGCGTCCGAAGAGCTTGTAAATTGTATTGTCTATGGCACCGGCGATCGAATCGTTGGTGACATCTTCAACCTCAATGGCAAATATGGTCGATTTGTCTATGTTGTCAATTGAAACAGACAGATGCAAGATAAATATCAGGCAAGCCATGAACAAGGTCGTAAATCCTCCTGACATCAAAATCAGGAGATAAAAAGATCGATTATATTTATGTCGTTTCTTCAGAATATATATTGAACGTACAAAATTAAGAACATTTATATTAAATTATTTTATATATTAATTCTTGTTTGGTTGCAATCCAACTTTGTCGATGCTCAAATAACTTTGAGGAATAGTTCCTTGGAGGACACACCAGCTGATGCCACATGTCCATTTGGGTGGATGATCTGTGCTCCCGGGACAACACCTGACATATTACCAGGGTTTTGGGGCGTTTACAATTCCCCCGTAGATGGAGACACCTTTATGGGTTTGATCACCAGAGCTGATGGATCATACGAAAGCGTTACACAAAGGTTGGCCATGCCCTTAAAGAAAGGCCTTTGTTACACCCTTTCATTATACCTTTCTCATTCGAAAGTGTACGCTGGATACAGTTTGCCCCTCCGTATTCGCCTTTACGGCGGACAGAAAAAATGTAAAAAAGAACAGTTATTGTATGAGTCACCATTAATCGATCACCTCGATTGGAAGCGCTACCATGTAGAATTTGAAAGTCAAAAGAAATTCAACTATATCATTTTTGAGGCATTTATCAGTGAGGAACCACGTTCTTACAAAGGGAATATTCTCATAGACCATATCTCCTCAATCCGTTTGTGCAGCAAGGTATAGTTTGATTCAACAGTAAGGTAAAAAGTGAAACGAGAGTCTATTCTTCAACAGTTGCAATCACCTCAGACCTGGGATATTGTCGTTATTGGTGGAGGCGCATCCGGACTGGGTGTGGCATTGGATGCCGTCAGCCGTGGACTCAAGACGCTTCTTATCGATCGTTATGATTTTGGCAAAGGGACATCGAGTAAAAGCACTAAACTGCTTCACGGTGGTGTCCGTTATTTGGAAAAAGGTGAGTTCGACCTTGTCCGTGAAGGACTCAGGGAAAGATATTACGCACTGGAAAAAGCAGCCCATATCTCACATCGACAGCAATTTGTGATTCCAGTGTACTCCTATTGGCATCTAATCAAATACTGGATTGGACTCAAGATTTATGATTTTCTTTCAGGCAGATTCGGCATCGGTTTTTCCTTCTATGCCAATACGCTATCAACAAGACAGGAATGTCCTGAAATTAAAGCCAGGGGGCTCAAAGGCAGCATTAATTATTTTGATGGCCAATTCGATGATGCCAGGTTGTGTATTGAGATCGCCAAAACCATACACAAGTCCGGCGGCACAGTCGCCAATTATGTTTCCTGTGACGGATTTGAAATGGATAGTAACGGGAAGATTTTAAGGATGGTGTGTTCTGACACCCTGTCAAAAAAAACGTTCACAATAGAGAGTCAATGTTTTGTCAATGCTGCCGGAACATTTTCTGACAAGGTTGCCAAACTGGCTAACCCGGATCACATAGACAGGATCCGGGTCAGCAGGGGCATTCATTTGCTCATCAAGCCGGGAATTTTAAATCTCAAAAAGGCTATCCTTATTCCTGAGACAGAGGATGGCAGGGTTGTTTTTATCATTCCGTGGAATGGATACAGCATGGTTGGAACAACGGATGTTGACAATAATACTCCTGAAATTGAACCCATGTATACACGTGAAGAGGTTAACTACTTATTGAGCACAGTCAATGCATGCCTGCAGACCAGAGTCGGTGCCGGAGATATCACCTCGGTTTTTGCCGGACTCCGACCTTTGCTCAAGGGTAAACCCGGTACAAAATCCAAAGATGTCTCGCGCAAACATGTGATCGATGAGAGTCCCGGTGGTTTGGTCAATGTTCTTGGTGGAAAGTGGACGAGTTTCAGGAAGATGGGCGAGGACACCATAGATTTTATCGTTCAAAGAAACAAGGTGCAAGCAGGATCATCAACATCAAGTTCTATTGCTATTTCAGAACGAACCTGTTGTCCTTATGACCCATACTCCTTTGACATCAGTGCTGATGAACTGGTGTACTATGTGGATCACGAATTTTGCCAATCCGTTGAGGATATACTTTTAAGAAGGAAGAGGCTCATGTTTTTTGATGTCATGAGAGCAGTCCAGCTCGCGGATAACGTCGCACGACAAATGGCCGATTTGCTTCAAAAAGATGCCCGATGGATAGATGAAGAAATCAAAAAAATACATGATATTGCTGACAAATTCGGACTTAAACTCATTGCACGATGAAGAAAATATCGTTATTGATTCTTATAGGCATGACCCTTATTCCGCTGACCAGGGCATGGAGTCAAATCGATTTTGGCGGTGGCGTTTCCATGGTCACAGATGAGACATCTTTCGGTCTTGGACTTAAAACCATTTTTAATCTTGGTGACGAGCTCATGGGTAGTGTCGGTGGTGATTACTACTTTAACAACATTGACGTGTGGGATATCAACATTGATGTTCACTACAAGCTAACGGATCGCTTTGAGGGATTTTACGTCCACCCGTTTGCCGGACTGAATATTGCAGGAGGCGTGGATGAAAATGACGACACTGAAATTGGGATCAATCTCGGCGTATTATCCCGGTTCAATATGGAAAAGTACGATCTTTATATAGAGCCGAAATACACTTTAGGCAGTCTCGGGAGTTTTGTCGTGTCTATCGGCGTCTTTTTGTAACCAAGGAATATGAAACAGAAACCCTGTGCTTTGCGAATCAGCATTTCAGTCCTTTTTCTGTTGGGAACAATGACCTGTAATACCATGAAGGAAAACACATACTTTGATGTCCAAGGCCACAGGGGATGGAAAGGACATTACCCCGAAAATACGCTTCCCGGATTTATTGCAGCCCTTGACCTGGGGGTACACACACTTGAATGCGATGCAGTCATTACCCGTGAGAAGGAAGTCATTTTGTCACATGAGCCATTCTTCTCTCACCACATATGTCTTGACTCTTTAGGTCAGGCCATCCCAAAGGAAGAAGAGCGCCATCACAATATTTTCCATATGACCTACTCTGAAATAGAGCAGTATGATTGTGGATCTAAAGTGGTGGATGGATACCCTGACCAAAGAAAGTTGCGTGTTGTGAAGCCCCGGCTTGTAGAAATGATCAGACATTGTGAACAACATGCCTCAGAAACAGGACGCCCCCTCCCCTATTATAACATTGAAATCAAGGCCAGGGATGAATGGGTCAATTCCTTCCATCCCCCGATCAAGGAATATGCCGACCTGGTTCTAGGAGTCATACGTTCACAGGGCATTCTCCACAGAGCCACCATCCAGTCCTTCCATATAGGCACGCTGCAATATTTGCATGAGACTTATCCTGAAGTCAATCTTGTGTATCTCGTAGCCAACCAAAGTGGATTTGAAGATAACATCAAGGCTCTTGGATTCATTCCTGAAGTGTACAGCCCTTATTATGAATTGGTCACTGAAAAGCTTATCGCCTACAGTAAAACACAGAAAATGAAGATTATTCCCTGGACTGTTAACGAAACTGAAGATATGTCCAACCTGCTGTCCATGAACGTTGACGGCATTATTTCTGATTATCCAAACCTGTTACTATCCCTCATTGCCCAAAGAAAATAACATTAGGGATTATTTTCTCCACCAGACTATTTTTTGACATTTAATCATAATAACTTGCAGGCCTTGTTTTACAATTATGGAGTACAAGCACAGTGAAATAGAAAAAAAGTGGACAGATTACTGGATTGAGAAGGACATTTACAAAGTCT
>JBFKJL010000195.1:0-5091 GCA_041631795.1 Saprospiraceae bacterium
GAGCGCCAACAATGCCGGGGCGTACAGGATCAGCGATAATACCGGTGTCAATGGACGGGTTTACGAATACGTCGGTCCAGGCAATGGATCCTATGATCCGGTTATTCGCCTGATCGCCCCGGAAAAAAAACAGATTCTATCTCTGAAGACAAACATTCAACCACGAGACAGCACATCATTTGTGATTGAAACATCCATGAGCAACAACGACAGGAACCGCTTTTCTGTTCTTGGCAATGAAGACAACATTGGCCTGGCTGTGATGGCTCAATTTTCAGATGCCAGGAAAGCAGGAAAGCAAAAACTATGGGAACTCAGGGCTGAAGGGATGCTTGAAGTGACAGATGCCGATTTCCAGGCCCTCAACCCCTACCGGGCTGTTGAATTTCAAAGAGACTGGAATATCGAAAACCTGGAAGATCGGAGCGACGAATTTCTTTTCAGCGCGGGCCTGAAAGCGGAACATTCTTCAACCCTTACAATGTCATACGGCATATCGGGATACTCGAGGGGAACAACATATAAAGGCATCAGGCACCTTGGAGATTTTTACTTGCGTCGGCGTCATTGGGAAATCCAGTCTGAAACCACACTATTGATGGCCGATCATATTACTGAAAACAATCTGTTTCACCGTCCAAGGATAAACCTGACAAGGACGTTTGGCAACTCCGGAATTAAAGCGGGTATCAATTTCAGGAAATCTCTGAACCGCAGGGTAGACACGCGCGTTGACACCCTTCTGCCACTCAGTCAGAATTACGATTCATACAGGGTTTTCTTAGAATACGCAAAGAAAGAAAACCTGCGCTTTCAATTAGGTGTTAAAAGACGCAATGAAGACCGCATCCTGGACGACAGGTTGTCCGATGCCTTCATTTCCGATGAAGCGGATGCCGGTGGAACGTGGGTCCAGGGAAGACATTCAAATCTGTCCCTGAATTTCACTCTTCGAAATTTCAAGGTCAACCCGGAATTCACATCGTTGGCTCGTTCGAAAAAATCCTTTCTTGGAAAACTAGATCACAAGCTCAATCTTCTTGAAAACGGTATAAAACTCCAGACCTTTTTTGAGTCCGCAACAGGTCAGGAACCAAAGCTTGAATTCCAGTATGTCAAAGTTCAGACAGGGCAAGGGACGTATACCTGGAATGATTACAACCAGGACAGTATCCCCCAGGTGAATGAATTCGTGATCGCGCCATATTCAGATCTCGGCTCCTATGAAAAAATATCGGTTTTCAACAATGAATTTCTTCAAACATCACAGGTTGTCCTAAATCAAAATCTGGTGATCGAACCCAGGAGATTTATCAAAAACAAGGCGAATGCTCTCAATGATATTCTCTCCCGAATGTCGTTGACCACGCGATACAGGATTGACCAGAAATCCAGTCAAAATGAACAGGGCCGCTTGTTTCAATTTATTCAATTCAATACCCGGGATACAAACCTCGTGTCGTACAGCGGGTCTTTCGACCAAAACATCTTTTTTAACCGGGGCAATCCCCATAATGATTTTCAATTGTCCTACAGGTCCCTCGGGTCGCAATTTGTTCAGATCACAGGCTTCGAAAAAAGGCAATCGGAAGAGGTCTATTTCAGGGGCAGGGTCAACTTCAAGCGCCGCTTTGACTTTATTTTTGAATCCGGTTTAGGACAAAAGACATATGACTCGGAAAACTTTGACAACCAGGATTTTATAGTCAATTACTACAGGCTTGTTCCCCAGCTGAATTTCAGGCCATCGAGACTTTTAAGGGTCATCGCAAAGTACACCTATTTCAATGGCCTCAACACCATTGGTCATGAAGAAAAATTATCCACGCACGATGCCGGCTTTGAATTGACATGGCGGCCTGACCCGAACGCCAGTTTCCAATTACGCCTTAACTATATTCATAATGATTTCAGCGGAGCGCTCAATTCTGCTGTTGGATTCGAGTTGCTGCAAGGATTGCGAAATGGAAGCAATGGTGTGTGGAATGTCAACTTTACAAAGCGGTTATCGAATCATATTGACCTGGTTTTTAATTACGAGGGTCGGAAATCCCGGGATTCGAAGATGGTCAATACAGCTGGCATGCAGCTTAGGGCCATTTTTTAGTGTTTGGCCAGGAGGACGTCTTCGGAATGTCAAAAATTCCAATAAACGTCGCAGTCAGAACATTTTATTCAAACTTCATGCCCGGCAGGTTGTTATATTTGTCGTTCAAATCAAAATTCATGCTCAAATATTTCATTCTTCTGATGATCATCCCATTCTCGATCAATGCCCAGGAATTCTGGCAGGTTGAAAACGAAAATATGATCAATACCGCTTCACATACGCGCGACATCACACCAAGAAGTTACACTGTTCACAGTCTTGATATGGATGGTCTCCGGGAATATTTGAGACTGGCACCTGCAATAACCAACAGTGCAAAGCTTGACAATGCAATCCCCCTTCTGCTTCCCCATCCTGATGGGACCCTCAAGACGTTTTACATTTTCGAGATACGGGATATGCAGCCCGGCCTCGCCCAGAGGTACAGCCACATCAGGTCTTATAAGGGCTATTCCAAAGACAACAGGAGTGAAAACTGCCGGTTTGTCGTGTCATCATATGGCTTTCACGGCGCAGTGCGTTCGGATAATGGCCAGATCTACATCGACCCCTTGTACACTGATGACCATGAATACTATCAGACTTACTATACGCGGGATCACAAGGTTGATGTCTCCTCACAAAGGACACAATGCGGATTGGAAGCCGAAGCCCTGGAATCAGAGCCCCAACCTGATTACTTTGCCAATTCAAGGAACTATGAGGATCCGGTCGTAAAACGAACATACAGGTTTGCCCTGGCGTGCACCGGTGAATGGGGCGCCCTCACAGGCAGTGTTGATGAGGTTTTGGCCAAAATGGTCGTTGGTGTGAATCGCCTGAATTTAATTTTTGAAAACGAATTGGCCATGAACATTGTCCTTGTTGACAACAATGACCTGGCCATTCACCTGGATGGCTCAACCGATCCGTACAACAATCCCCAATCCGGGGGATCCCTGATCGGCCAGAATACGGGGATCCTCAACACCCTGATTGGAGAGGACAATTACGATTTTGGCCATATCTGGTCAAACTGCACAGATGTGGGTGGCATCGCCTCCCTGGGCTCAGTGTGTGGCTCGAACAAAGGCAGCGGAGCGACTTGCCTGGGACCGAATAACATCACAGGGGCAGTTGTGAACATCACCGCTCATGAGATTGGCCACCAATTGGATGCCAATCACACATTCAACAATTGTAACGGCAATGAAAACTTTGGGACGGCATTTGAGCCTGGCAGCGGTACAACGATCATGTCGTATGCCGGACTGTGTGGGCCTAACAATGTCCAGGGCTTCAATGATGATTACTACCACGTCGGTTCCCTTAATGAGATGTACAATTTTACAAAGCTTTTCAATGGGAATACCTGTGCCACCCATACACCGACTGAAAATCACTGTCCCGAGGTATCCATACCCCTGGAAGATGGTTTTTACATTCCCATCAGTACGCCTTTCATCCTTGAAGGTGAGGCCTTTGATCCGGATGGTGATGATATGACATACTCGTGGGAACAATATGACACAGGTCCTCAAAGTAGTCTTGGGGAACCCCTAAACAATGCACCCAGTTTCCGCGTGCTCTACCCTGGTGATTCCAGGGTCAGGCTTTTTCCCAGGCTTGCCAATATCCTCAACAATACTTCGACGTCAGTGGAAGTCCTGCCGACGGTGAACAGGGAACTGACATTCAGGTTTGTTGTCCGGGACAATCATCCTGAAGCCGGAACAGCCAGCTGGGCAGAAGTCAAATTCAACGCCACGCAGAATGCCGGACCCTTTGTCGTCACTTATCCCAATGCAGTTGAAGATTTTGAAGTGGGATCAGAAGTAGAGGTCACATGGGATGTGGCCAATACAGATTTGAGCCCTGTAAACTGCTCCCACGTCAATATCCTGATGACAACGGACGGCGGTCTCAATTTTGACCACGTTTTGGCCACAAACATCCCCAATGACGGTGCCGAAATTATTGTGATCCCGAATAAGCCGACGAATCTCGCCAGGGTCAAGATTGAAGCTGTCAACAACATTTTCTTCAATATCTCAAGGCCAAATTTCAGGATCGTGGAACCTTCAGAACCGTCATTCTACCTGGATATCTCAGCAAGCACAATAGAAGTTTGTCTGCCTGATGTTGTGACCCTGGATGTGCGTGGCACTGCCTTCCTGGGATTTGACAATCCTGTCTCACTTGATGTTGTCAGCGGCCTTCCAGAAGGAGCTACCGCTCAATTTATGACAGACACAATCGCTCCTGACGGGTCTACTTCCCTGTCCATTGACTTTACGGATGTCGACTATGGCGGTCAATTCCCAATCATCCTGAGCGGCATTGCCGAAGGCGCAGATACAGTATTCAGAACATTGGTCGTGAATGCCACAGGCACCGTATTTGAAGATCTTCAACTGGTTTCTCCCGCTGCCGGTACAGCTGGGTTCTCCGGAGCCCCGGAATTTACATGGACGGCGGCGCAAAATGCAGAGCGGTATATATTTGAAATATCCACAAATCCGGTCTTCGATACGACCAGTCTGTTTGTGAATGACATGGTCATGGATACCTTTATTTCACCCGATATTATTCTTGACGAAAGTACGGTTTACTACTGGAGAGTAAGAGGGGCCAACAGTTGCATTGATGATGGATTCAGCGATATTTACGCCCTTGGAACCCAGGCATTGACCTGTCTGGAGTATGAAGCTCTCGACTTGCCTAAAAATATCACACAATCCGGTCTACCCACAATTGAGTCAAAGATCGAAGTCTTCGATCAGGGCATTGTGAGCGATGTCAACATTACAAAAATCAAAGGTCTGCACGATTACGTCAGCCAGATCAGGGCATCTTTGGTCGGCCCTTCAGGCACAGCAGTAAAACTTTTTGAAAACAGGTGCGGCAACCAAAGTGATTTTAATATTGGATTTGACCAGGAATCGGCCAACGAACTCTCATGTCCCCTGACAGGGGGCAGGATTGTCCGGCCCCTGGAAAGC
>JBFKJL010000196.1:0-5038 GCA_041631795.1 Saprospiraceae bacterium
ATAGATGAAAGTAAATATGAATCATCATTTTTAATGAAACTCAACTGTAAATCATGACAAACTACATCGACGGTTTTGTTCTCCCTGTCCCACGCATACACTTAAACTCTTACAAGGACGTGGTTAAGAAGGTCGCAGAAATTTGGAAAGAACACGGTGCATTGGCTTACTCTGAGTATGTACTTGAAGACCCAAAATTGGAAGGCACGCGGTCCTTCTCGGAACTCGTAGCACCAAAAGCCGATGAAGCCATCGTATTCGGGTGGGTTGAGTTCGATTCACGAGAATCCCGTGACCTGGCCAATGAGAGGGTCGCCGCAGACCCGCGAATGGTCGACTTAAT
The DNA here is from genome assembly GCA_041631795.1 of Saprospiraceae bacterium. GTDB lineage: Bacteria > Bacteroidota > Bacteroidia > Chitinophagales > Saprospiraceae > JBFKJL01. The sequence goes on from JBFKJL010000196.1 coordinate 344, forward strand.
AGCACCATTGACAGATCCTTCCAGGATGATCTTTCATGCCCATCGTATGTTCTTCGGTGGATTTCAAAAGCTCGTCTGAACATGTTGGACGATAAACCTTATATGGGCTTCAGGCGTAAAATTTCCTGATTTCCTGTTCACCATTTTAGTACCTTAAGGTATAAAAGAACAGTCATGAAACTTCACATAAGCATTCCGTCTCTTTTGAAATTACTATTGACACTGATTATTTATCTCTGGTCTCCTTTATGGGGCCACGCACAGGATATTCTTCAAAAAGAAAAATGCACATTCACCATCGGAGCAGGCAGTTCTTATTCCGGAACCTATGTTGTCGAAATTGACGAAGACAACGCATTTGGTTACAATGACTTTGAAAACAAACAATACGTCATTGAGATAAACGGAAATAATGACATCACCATCATGCTTATTCTTGAAGGGCTGGCTGAAGGCAAACATGTTTTTTCCATGGAAATGCAGGCTTCCTTTGATATTTCGAAGGATGGCGGGGACAATTACGTGAACTTCAGCAACTACAGGGAAAATGGCGGTGGATATATCGAAATCAACAAGATCGATAAAGACAATAAAAAAATAGCAGGAAGCTTTTCAGGCATTTTTCACGAAGATACTGCACCTGAAGATGTCAATGTTGAACTGTCCGGATCCTTCATCGTCAAAATGGAATAGTCTCCCGAAAGTAGTGGGCTTGAATATTTACAGAAACCCAAGTGAGCCTATCATGTCTATTATGCCTACGATCCGACCAACTCCATCTCTTCAATCAGATGCCCTGCCCCTGCATACTTGTCAATGACGAAAAGGATATAGCGCACATCGACCATGATGTTCCTGCAAATAGAGGCATCGTAATTCATGTCACTCATTGTCCCTTCCCAGGCCCGGTCAAAGTTCAGGCCGATCAAATGACCTTCTCCATTGACCGCCGGACTGCCTGAGTTGCCCCCTGTCGTGTGGTTTGTGCCGATAAAGCACACAGGAAGTTTGCCATTGTCATCGGCATACGGGCCATAGTCTTTTTTCGTGTAGAGGTCGCGCAGTTTTTGATCGACATCAAACTCATAGTCACCGGGTTTGTACTTTTCCATCACCCCATCGAGGTAGGTAATGTGGTGATAATGCACAGCATCACTCGGATTGTACCCATCTACCTGGCCGTAGGTGATCCGCATGGTCCCGTTGGCATCGGGATAGAACCGTTTGTCGGGAAATGTCGACATTAAAGCTTTCATATAAACTCTTTGAAGCGAATCGATCTGGCTTCTGAGCACATTATATGGTGCTGCCACTTTTTCATCGTACAAGCTTTTCCAGGAAGCCCCCAGTTTGTACGCCTCATCTTTTTCAAGTTCCATCACGGCCAGTTCTGCAGGCTTTTCAATAATGGCCGTAATCTTATCCATGGATGTCAGGGCCGTATTGCTATAAACATAGTCTGCATAATGAGTGAAATCCTTTAAGTTGCGCATAAACTGGTACTCCCTTGAAAGTTCCTCCGGCACATAAGCCTTATCCACATTGGTGGCATACATCCTGGTCAGGGCCGCAAAGACCTCCTGGTCGATGTCCGGCTGATAATCTTTGTAAAAATTCTGCAGGAAGGGATAGATCCTGCTCTTATACCCGTTATACCCTTCGAGGCCATTGGCCTTATAGGCGTCAGCCAGGCGGCGGGCGACACTCACAATACGCATCAATTCGATATTTCGGCCGGCAACCTCGGAATAATAATCCCTGGTGAATGCGTAAGGTTCTATTTCGGCATACAATGACTTAAATTCATTCAATATATTCCTGGTGGGGCTTTTTGGCTTTTGTTTCAAAACGAATGCTTCCTCAAGTTGGCGCTTTTTTTCCAATGCGCCTGTTTTTTTCAAACCAAGGCTCTCCCCGATCCACTTTTTCCAGTAATTGGCCACCCGGGCAAATTTTGAGGCATACTTTATTCTAATGGTTTCATCTTCTCTCATGTACTTGTCAATGATATTAAGAGCTGCTTCCCTGATCGCAATCCGTGCAGGGTTCAGGGTATTGATCACTTGTTCGACGGCAACGGCTGGTAAATATTCCTGAGTCCTGCCTGGAAATCCAAAGACCATGGTAAAATCCCCTTCCTTGACTCCTTTCACCGAAACCGGCAAGGCGTGTTTTGGCCTGAAAGGCACATTGTCCTCAGAATAATTCGCAGGCAAATTGTCGGGCCCTGCATAAATTCTGAACAGGGCAAAGTCACCGGTGTGGCGTGGCCACACCCAGTTGTCCGTATCCGCACCAAACTTCCCAATTGATTCCGGTGGCGTACCGACGAGGCGCACATCGTTATAAGTGGTGGTGACAAAGGCAAAATATTGATTACCGTGATAAAAAGGCCTGATCATGACCTCCTGGTAACGTTCTTTCCTGATGCTTTTTTTAATGGTTTCAAGGTTCCTGTCAATGACTGCCTGGCGGTCGGTGTCTGTCATGTTATCCTGCACACCCGTTAAAGCAGCTTCAGTCACGTCCTCAATCCTGTCGATCAGCCTGGCGAATAATCCCGGGTTCGGCAATTCCTCGTCCATGGTCCTGGCCCAGAATCCTTTGCGCAGTAAGTTGTTGTCAATGGATGAATGGGATTGTATCTGGCTGTATCCACAGTGGTGGTTTGTCAGCAACAGCCCCTGCTCAGAGATGATCTGAGAAGTGCAAAACCCACCAAAATGAACAATGGCATCCTTGAGGGAACCTCGATTGACACTGTAAATATCCTCCGCAGTCAACTTCATGCCCATGGCCTGCATTTCTGATTCATTGAGGCTTTTAAGCAGGAGGGGCAGCCACATGCCTTCACCGGCAATAAAAACATTGACAGAAAAAATGAATAGTAAGGTGGTGAAAATAAATCTTTTCATCGCTTTCTGAATTTATATTGAAGATGATAAAATCGTTGAAATTGTTTATTATCGCCCTGACGTATAACCATGGAACTCTCGTTTCTATTTCAGGAATCCGAATTTATGGCCTTTTCAAAAGAGCATTGGATTCCCTTGTGCATTGTCGCCGTCATAGGACTGTTCTCCATAATTTTTGCCAAATATAGCCTTAATGACAGACAACAAGTCACCTTCGGTACATTACTTGCCCTGATCCCTGTTTTGGGCGTCTTCGGCAGGCTAACCTTTCTACACCTGGATGGTATCCTCGTCATAAAAGATGAACTGCCCCTGCATATTTGCCGGTTTGTTGCCCTGGTCATTCCCCTGGCCATGTGGAAAAAGAACAGGTACTGGCTGGGCGTGTTCTACTTCTGGATCCTCGTCGGGACCCTCAATGCAAACCTGACCCCGGATATAGAAAACGGATTCCCGCATTGGAGTTATTTTACGTATTGGATATTACACAGCTTCCTGGTCATCCTTCCCTTTTATTGCATTTTCATATTCAGGATAGAGATTACCCGGAAAGACCTGTTAAACGCTTTTATTTTCGCCAATGTCTTTATGGTTGTGACGTTGGTCGTGAATTTCCTGATGGATACAAACTACATGTACACAAGGCAAAAACCCCCGTCTGCATCACTGATCGATTATATGGGTCCGTGGCCGTGGTACCTGGTTTCCCTGCAATTCCTGGCCCTGTTCCTGTTTTTTCTCGTCTATATCCCCTTTTACCTGCGCCGCGTCCTCAGAAAAGTGCCAGCTTCCGCGTGACACTCCCCCGTGAAGTGGAGACGCGAATAAAAACAATATCACTCACAGCATTATCGATGCGAATGGCATATTCAGACTTGAATGGCCAGTGCTGCCTTACATTGTGGATCATCTGGCCATACATATTGAAGGCCTGGATAGCCACCGGTTCTCTCAACTCTGAATTTAGGATCAGGTGTACTTTCCCGGAAGTCGGGTTAGGATAAATTACAAATAAATCACCTTTAAAAGGTTCAGGTTCGCGCACTGTATGGACTAAGAGACAGCCGGGATTGATCTCATCACAATACAATCGTGCAAGACGGCAATCAAGGATGAAGGGATTGACTTTGTTTTGCTGGTAAACGCCTATCCTAAAGGTGCGTGTCCCCTCGAGGGAATCCACTGGATCATTATCATGCCAGGCACAAAGTGTGTGTCTTTGTGCCTCAAAAAACTGGGGATCTGCATTCACGGCATCTTCCCTGTATATCGTGTAAAAATAAAATAGCGCCCGCGCTGCATTGCCCTTGAAATCTTCTCTTGGCTCAAAAAGCACATCTGTGTCCTCAGCATACAGGTTCCTGTTATTGCCAGGTGGCGCAGTCAATGTGAGATCCTGGTAGTACCAGGTTTGTGTCATATCGTCCTCAATATCCCTGAATGGATCGCTGCCACGCGCTGCATTGACTGGGACTCGCGTCGGGAACAAATGATGCATATCGCTGAGAGGCCTGCCTCGGTCGGCACCCTTGCTCCGGGGCCAACTGTGCTCAAGATTGATCCCGCTATTGCCCCCGTTGTCAAATAAATATTGCGATGGATCTGCTTCAGAGTCCAGGTGCCTGGACAGCCCGGAATATACACACCTGACACTGTCATCTTCCAGGTAAATTTTTTTGTACAGCGTATCCCTTGCCTGGGCCAGCGACAGGACTGTTTCTGGCGTAAATTGTGCACGTAGAGAGTCGAAAAGAATGCTGCCATCGAGATCGGGAAATAC
>JBFKJL010000197.1:0-5036 GCA_041631795.1 Saprospiraceae bacterium
CATGGCAGGCCAGCAGGACGCAGCAATGAATTTTGGTGAAAAAGTTATCAATGCTTATGTCGACAATCCACATTATCCTGAAAATGACACAGCGTATTACGACAATTATGCCCTGGGCAATGTCTATATGGCTCTGAAAAGGTACGATGATGCAGAACAAAAGTATTTGGCACTATTATCAAGGGGTGGACTTAACTGGGGGTATGATTCCCTCTATCTAAAAACTCAAATTGCCTCTGCCAAAGCCTTGCAGGGACATCCTCAGTATGCGCAAGATTACCTGGAGGAATTATCCGGGCTTGACATCCCTTACTCCTATGGAAATGTAGCCTATCATGCTGCAAAGATCTGGACAGCTCTCAATGACAAGGACAAGGCCATTGCATCAGTAAAAATGGCTATTGACGAGGGCAGTCAATTTTTTCAGAACAGGTTTCAAAACGATATTGGATTCATAGGTATCAAGAACGACGCAGCATTTCACGAGATCCTGGAGGTGTATTAGGTTCAGCCTGTTTGCGTTATAGCAACTTTTTCTTTCTATTCATATCCGTTACAGCTTTCTCTATACCTTTTGGGCTCAATGGATACATATGCACCAACTGACGAATCACCTGGATGGTGAAGGTGTGGTGCCAGTATTTTTCAGGCTCAGGTGTCAGCCAGGCCACGCGATGGAAATGCCTTTTCATATTCCGGTAAGTGTCCAGGCTTGTTTTGTTGAGCTCATACGGCGCCATTGCAGCATCCCCAATGATAAAAATGCGATAATCCGGGGCCTTCGAAAGTATTTTGTCGATGGGAACTGGCTTACGTCTTGTATAATCTGTGTAAACCCTGTCGTATATCGTATTGTGAAAATAATAGGTCTCCATATCGTGGGCAAAACGCGTTTTCATTTTTCTGAACAACTTTTGCACGATACCTACATAGGGGTCCATGGAGTATCCACCGTTGTCAATAAAAAGAAGCACGCGCAATTGTTCATCTTCGATCTGGCGCATTCTGGGCAGGAAGACACCACCCATCTTGATCCCCCTGTCGATTGTATCAGGGATATCCAACTCGGAATGAGCGGATTCTTCGACAACCCCCTTGAGTGATGACAGCGCAGCATCAATATTATTGTCCGTGAGGATGGCGTCCATGTCAACCGGAAAATATTTCCTGTCATTCAAGACCTTGCGCGCCATTTTCCCACCACCGGTGCCTCCGACCCTGATACCGTCTTTAGCTGCTCCACCGTGTCCATAGGGAGAAATGCCGCCTGTTCCGATCCAGTGACTGCCTCCGCCATACCGGGTTCTCTGATGGTTTTGGACTTCCCGCATTCTTTCAAGTAATTCTTCCAGGCTCAACCCGGAATAATCAGCCATCTTCCTCAGCACTCTTTCCCCGGGCAACCCATCATGGTCGGGATCATCGGTATCTACCTTATCGCCACTGTCTTTGTCCCATATCTCTTGACCATCGAGAACCTCCTTAATATCGTAAGTTGTGAGGTGCACATCATCGAGGAACTGCTGGACTATATCTTCTGTATCGGCGTCATCACCAAACCGGTCGAGATTGTCATCACGCCACTGCCTGAATGTGTCTGACCGCATGATGGCATCATTCAAACTTTCCCCCGGCCGGATCTGTATGTTCAGGAAATAATCATAAAACGCCCTTGTGAATGGTCCAAGCATCCTGGGATCCTTGACAATGATCCCTTTCAGGACATTGTAGGTGTCACCCAGGGTCCTGATAAGCCCCCGTTCCATGGATTTACGCAGCAGCAACAAGACCCGGATATCTGCGTTCAGGTTGTACGCCCTGAATTTTTCTGGAAGATGCTCAAACATAGGATCAATTGGTCGTGCTCCGCCGACCGAAATCGACAGGATTGTTCAGTATCTTGCGCTGGACAATTTCCAGGTCTGCCTGCGTTTTGACCAACGTCCCCAATCCTTCGAGTCGCGTGATCTTCTCAACAGCTTCCCTTGAAGAAAAAGACTTGACGTATTTCAGCCAATTGAGCAGCTCCCGTGTTGTAGGCGCTCTTTCCAGGCCGATATTTCGCAGGTGATAAAAAAGATCCATTGCTACCTGCACCACCTGGTCATCGACCTCCGGGTAGTGTTTATGGACGATGGCGCGCATTGTATCCGGCTCCGGAAAATGAATGTAGTGGTAAATGCATCTTCCTTTAAATGCCGTGGGCAATTCCTGCTCCCGGTTGGACGTAATAACAATCGCTGGCATGTCGTCTTCCGAAATTTCGATCACCTCCCCGGATTCTGGCATAATAAACTTCCTGTGGCTGAGAGCGTAAAGGAGGTCATTGGGAAATTCTCTAGGTGCCTTATCGATCTCATCGATGAGTAAAACAGAATTTGGCGAATTGAATGCATTCGCAGCGGGGCCCTTCAGAACATAATCCTCCAGTTTTTCGGGATCACGGCCACCTGTTGAGAGTCGTGATTCCAGACCTTTTTCTTTTCGCTGGACATTCAGGATCTCCACCTGGGAATCCCTGAGATACTTCACGTGGTCAAACCTGGCGACAAACTGCTCGACATTGCTTTTGGACCCCGTGGGATAGACATAGAGTTCCAACCCCATGTCCTTTGCATACTGAATGGGCAATTCGGTTTTCCCCGTCCCGGGCTCACCTTCGATCAGCAAGGGCATGCCCAGTGTCCTGGCGATATGGAAGGACTGCGCCAAATCGCTGTCGCATAAATATTTATCTGAACCCGTCCAGAAAGTCTTGTCAGCCATAAAAAAATGATTTGTATACCCGTGAAAATAAACAAGCAAATCGAGTATAGGTTATCATCGCATCATTTTTATCTGTAAACTGAATATGAAATGGATGATATAATTATGTATTTATTGTAATTTCGCATTTTCAAGGCCGTTCTATCTTGGATTTTGGTGCTTGACATTTGAAATTTGGATCCCTGATCCTTTTGGGGCCTGAGTTTCCCCTTGAAACTTCTCTAGTGAAGTTCATCGGGACAGGCATCCTCGCAATGTGCTCATGGAATTTTGTACTTGTTCATTGAAATTTTTACCTCGGGGCCTTAGCTCAGTTGGCTAGAGTGCTTGACTGGCAGTCAAGAGGTCACGGGTTCGAATCCCGTAGGCTCCACTTTTTTATGTTTTTCACTTACATCCTTTATAGCGAATCACATCACCGTTTTTACATCGGTCAACCCCAATCTAGCACTTCGTCGAATCGGTTTTGTATTCTCAGACCGACATACTAATATTGCATTGAAACATCAAATATATGATCGCATCTCTCCTCAAGGCTATCGTAGCTGGCATTGTAGCACTCCTGATAGTCATTGGTATAGGTTTGACCCAACGTGAAATTGATATCCAGAACGCGACATATGTGGCAGCCCTGACAAGTATGTCTCTGTTCATTTTTTATGAATGGCGACGCAGACACAATTTCAAAGGATGACAGATTAAGGCGATCAAGCCTTAGGCTCCACAGACACGCCTTCTATCACCTTATGCATCCGTAAAATAGCCTTAAATGCGATTACAGAAAGCCAGATTATGAGTCCAGCACCTCCAATGACCACAACCGCAGCCGCACCGTCATTGCCATCACAGGAGAGCGAGCATGACAAAGCAGCAACAAGGGACAATAACAGAAAGGCTCCGCCTAAAGTCAATATCATGAGCAAGACCTGAGAAAACCGTACCCCCTTTTTATTCCCCTCCTCCTTGTATTTCTTTTTCATCGCCTTGAGGCTTCTTCTCATTTCTTTTTTATGATTCCTGAGCCATGTTTTCAGGGTCTCCTTGCCTTTCATATGCCCCCATTCTACAACCAGGGGAACCACACCAGAATGTTCAGTTGTACTTATGCCATGATCCAAAGACATGTCATCAACAGTGGAAGGATAGTGGTTTGACAAAGTTGCTATCATCAATAATGCTGAAAACATAACGATGAGGTCGCACGTTTTTTGCCGCCAGTAAGTGTGGCGAAATAATCCGGATGTAAAAGAGCGTAAAGGATAGAAAAAGCTTCCGACAATGAATAAAACCAAGCCGGCATACTGTACCGCTAAGGGTATGCCGATATCCTCAAAATAAAACCCAACTCCCAAATAACCCGCCAGTATTGCGTAAACCACAGAAAACAATGCAATGAGGACCCAGGTCAATCCTTTGTGATCGCGGGCCCAACAGGAGACGTTGTAAAAAGATTGTTTCAAGTCAAAGGACTTTTCAATTGAGACATCCATGAATCGATAAATTTTCATTATATCGTCATCGCTGTCAATGACTGATATTCTTTTTAGAATGATCATCATCAATGGCTCAGCAAAAACTTGGCCTTATGGGTGAGATAATTGAGCATTGATTGGGCCGTAACATCGCGGAATTCCATACATTTGACAAATGGCTGCGCACCAGACAATCCTCAGGGATATTGAAGCGAAAAAATTCAAGCCCATATACTTTCTCTATGGCGCAGAACCGTATTACATCGACAAGATTGTCGATCACATTGAAAACAACGTTTTGCCAGAAGGCGAAAGATCCTTTAACCAGGTTGTCCTGTACGGAAAGGAAACTGAATTTAAAACAGTGATCGATAATGCCCGCCAGTTTCCCATGATGTCTTCTCACCGCGTTGTCATTGTTAGGGAAGCCCAGGCCATGCGGGACTTTGACATGCTTGCCTCTTATTTCCAGAAGCCGAGCACCCAGACGCTTCTCGTTTTGGCCTACAAAAAGGAAAAATTTGACAAGCGCAAAAAAACGGTGTGGGCCGCTTTGAAAGACAATGCCGAAATCTTTGAGTCCAGGCCCATTTATGACGACAAATTGCCCAGGTGGATAGAAGGCTATGCCGGCGCACGGAAACTCAACCTATCGTCAGAAGCCGCCCATATCATTTCGGAGTACATCGGCAACAATTTATCGCGAGTGGCCAATGAAATTGACAAGCTTGCTATCAACATCCCTAAGGGGGGAAAAGCCACGAAAAAGGAAGTTTACGAATTCATTGGGATCAATAA
>JBFKJL010000198.1:0-5024 GCA_041631795.1 Saprospiraceae bacterium
ATTGGGGGCAAAGCAGGCGATGATCCCGGGATCAAACGATCCATAGGGTACCTGCCTGAAAATAACCCGCTTTACGAGGACATGCCGGTCATAGATTACCTGGAATTTTGCGCGACACTCCAGGGAGTGCCGCAAAACAATATCAATGACCGTATTAGGGAAATGATCATCGTCTGCGGCCTCAATGACGAGAAACACAAGAAAATTTCAGAACTTTCAAAAGGTTTTCGCCAGAGAGTAGGCCTCGCCCAGGCCATGATCCACGATCCCGAAATTCTCATTTTGGATGAACCGACCACGGGTCTTGACCCAAACCAGATCGTCGAGATCAGGGAATTGATCAAGAAGATCGGCAAAGCCAAAACCGTCATTCTCAGCACACACATCTTACCTGAAGTCGAGGCCACATGCGACCGCATCCTGATCATCAACAAGGGCAAGATCGTCGCCGACGGTACGGCTGAAACCCTGAGAAAACAGTCCCAGGGCAGCCAGGTCCTGAAAGTGAAAATTGCCGGTGCCAATACCCAGGATATATTCTCAAAATTGTCCACATTAGCGGAGGTCCAGTCTGTGGACATCCTCAATGGGACCGAGGGCACCTTTGAGATCCAGTCTCACCCCGAACAATCGGCAAATGCCTCTGTTTTCAGGGCCTGTGTGTCCAATAACTGGACCTTGCTCGAACTGATTCCTTTTGAAACAAAACTTGAAGATATTTTCAGAGACCTAACGATGAACTAAAACCATGATGTACCCGATTTGGACCATAACAAAAAGAGAGCTTTCTTCATTTTTTAATTCGCTGGTCGCCTATATTCTGTTGATCGCATTCCTGGGATTTACAGGTTTCTTCACCTGGCTCAAAGGCAACGGCGATGTGTTTTTCAGGAAACAGGCTGATATGGATGTGTTCTTCAGCATTGCCAACTGGACGTTGTTCTTTTTTATACCGGCAATCACCATGCGGCTTCTGGCCGAAGAAAAGAAAACAGGCACCATCGAAATGCTCATGACCAAAGCCGTGACAATACGGGAAATTGTCGTTGGCAAATTTCTAGCGGCCTTCCTGATGGTCGTCATCGCACTGGCCTGTACTATTCCCTATTACATCACCATCAGTACACTGGGCAACTTTGACCACGGGGCCACGATCAGCGGTTATCTCGGATTACTACTACTGAGTGCTGCCTATATCGGGGTTGGCCTTTTCGCGAGTAGCCTGACAAATAACCAAATCGTCGCCTTCCTGCTGGCACTCCTGGTGGGCATATGTTTTCAGTTCCTTTTTGGGATCATGGCAGCCTCCAGCACAGGCTGGATTGCCGATTTGTTCAACACCCTGAGTTTGAGCGCCCACTTTGACAGCATCAGCCGCGGGGTCATCGATACCAAAGACATCATCTATTTTCTGAGTGTCACCTTTCTCGGGATATTTTTATCAGAGTATTTTATGGCAAAAAATCAATAATACACATGCAGAAAAAAACAGTATCCATATTATTGATCATCGGCATTATCCTGGCAATCAATTTCTTGTCCAACGAATTCTTCCTTCGTTTTGATACAACAAAGGATAAAACATATACACTGAGTAAAGCCACCAAGGACATTCTCAGGAACCTGGAGGATCCCATCACCGTGACCTCCTATTTCACTGGGAACCTGCCGCCTCAATATGCCAAAACATTGAATGATTTCAAGGACCTCCTGAAAGAATACAATACGCGGTCCAAGGGAATGGTGAATTTCGAATTTGTCGATCCCATCAAGGATCCGGCAAAAGAACAGGAAGCTGTCCAAAGTGGCATTCAACCCCTCCTGATCAATGTCCGGGAAAAGGATGAAGTCGTTCAGAAAAAGGCCTTCATGGGCGCCAGCATTAAACGTGGTGAATCCACTGAACTCCTCCCATTCATAGCGCCTGAAGGGCCTATGGAATACCAGTTGACAACGGCAATAAAAAAACTCGCGGTCTTGGACAAGCCTTCAATCGGTTTCTTGCAGGGACATGGCGAGCCCAAGCTGGCGGATATCGCCCAGGTCAATGAAGCACTCAGTGTTTTGTACAATATTGAAAATGTGGACCTTTCGACTGGTGAAGAAATCCCGCCCCGATTCAAAACCGTTGTCATCCTCAATCCCCAGGATTCATTTGTGTCACCTGACCTGGAATTGCTGGACCGATACCTCGGAGGTGGGGGAAATATTGTCCTCGCGTTCAATGCCGTGTCCGGCGATTTTCAAACGGTCTCCGGAAATGCCCTTCAAATTGGTCTTGTGGAATGGTTACAGGAAAAAGGCATCAACATTCTCTACAATTTTGTTCTGGATGCTTCAAGTGGCAGTATTGGCGTTCAGCAACGCCAGGGCATGTTCACTTTTAACACACAGGTTCAATTTCCTTTCTTTCCAAATGTGTCGAACTTTAATGAACACCCAATTACACAAGGCATCGACCAGGTGATCTTTCCGTTTGCGAGTCCAATCGATATGATAGGTGCGGGGACACTGTCGTTTACCCCACTTGTCCAGACCTCGGAAAAATCGGCTACCCAAAGTCCACCTGTCACCTTTGATGTGCAAAGGCAATGGCGGGCAACCGATTTTCCTCTTGGACGGCAAACTATTGGCGCGCTCGTAGAAGGCGATTTCGGTAATTCAGGGCTCCAATCCAGGATGGTCATTTTTACTGATGGCGATTTTGTGGCGGCAGGTGGACGAGGCATGTCCAATGCCGATAATTACGCGCTGTTGGTCAACAGCGTAGACTTCTTGTCCGATGATACCGGCTTGATCGATTTGAGAACCAAGGGTGTCTCTTCACGTCCCATCAAAGATCTTGAAGACAGCAAAAAGACAATGTACAAGTGGGCCAATTTTATCATACCTATCCTTTTTGTGGTGATCCTGGGCATCATTCGAAACCAGAGGAATCGCAACAAACGGATCCGTCGGCTCCAGGAAACTTACGTGTAACCTAAACTCCCGTAAAGTGAAAATGAACAACAAAACACTCGCCCTCATATTTCTGGCCCTTGCTGCCATTTACATTTTGAGAAAGACTCTCGGCAAACCCGAGGTCAGAAGCATTCCTGAATACCTCGTCCAAATAGACACTTCAAGTGTGGACAAGATCCTCCTCACGCCAAAAGATAAATCCGGTGATCCTGTAGAACTGGTCAAAGAAAATGGCGTTTGGAATGCCTCGAATGGACAAAAAACAGTCGTGGCAAACCCCGGCTCGATAAAGAACCTTCTCTCGGCACTGGGTGAGATCGCTCCAAAACAGCTCGTTTCCAAAAATCCTGAACGATGGCTTGACTACGAAGTGACACCGGAGACGGCAAGCCAGGTGGAATGCTATGCAGGTTCCAAAAAGAAGACTGGTTTTTACGTTGGGCGTTTCAATTTCGACCAGGCGACCCGGACTGCCACATCCTACATGAGAATGGATGATGAGGACGACATTTATTCCGTCGATGGTTTTCTCAGCATGTCCTTTAACCAGGATTTCAGCAATTTCAGGGATAAACAATTGACAAAGGCCAAAAGCACAGATGTTGAACGACTGACATTGACCTCGGACAATGATGAATTGTCTATTGAAAAATCCATAAGCGGACAGTGGATAGACCAGGCGGCTATGCCTCTTGATTCAGCTAAAACTGCAAACTATGTCAATACACTGATGCTGACTTCGGGTACCGAATTCGATGATGATTTTAATTCTGATGCATTTTCACCTGCAGAAAAGCTTGAAATCTTACTGAATAATGGACAAACTGTGACCTTTTCAGTGTATGAAGACGAGACAGGATTACAGAAACCATTCATCTTACATTCATCCGATAATAAGGATGCGTGGTTCCGCTCGGACTCTGCAGGCATATACAAAAGAGTCATCACAAACTTCAAAGATTTGGTCAAGTAGCTGACAAAATCAATTTTGGTCAACACCTTCGAGAGAAGATTTCATTAATTTTTCGATTGACCAAAATTCTCGTGAGACATTGAAAAGGATAGTCATCCTGATAATCGCTGCTGTGGTCTTACTGATGTATTCATGCACCCGGGATCAAATCGGTGAGACCTATGAACTGGATCTCGTTCTTCGTGATGCCATTGCTTCAGTATCACCTGATAGAACAAGCAATTATTATATTCTACCGGATCCCTCACATCTTGAGGATATTCCCCAGGATCCTAAGAATCCCCTGACCACCGAGAAAATATCCCTTGGTAAAATGCTCTTTTTCGAAACCGGTTTTGCCATGAATGCCCGCAAATCCGTGGGTATGCGCACATATTCCTGCGCCACCTGTCACATTCCCGAAGCGGGATTCAAACCCAACCGTCCGCAGGGGATCGCCGATGGAGGTATCGGCTATGGGCAAATGGGAGAAAACAGGCAAATGCACCCATCCTACTCTGAAGATGAACTGGATATCCAGCATGCCAGGCCATTGAGTGTTCTGAATGTGGCCTTTGTGAAAAATACATTTTGGAATGGTCAATTTGGAAGTACCGGTGTCAACGCAGGCACGGAGAGTGTTTGGTCTAAAAACGAGGACACACAACGCAATTTCCTTGGATATGAAGGCATCGAGACCCAGAATTTTGAAGGTGTTCTGTCACATAGATTCGTCTTTAATAAAGATCTTGTGGAAGAAATGGGATACAAGGACATGTTTGATGCTTCCTTCACCGATTTTCCTCAGGCAGCACGGTACACAACGGTCACTGCAGCCCTGGCCATTTCAGCTTATTTAAGAACGCTGATGACAGACAGGGCCCCGTTTCAAAAATGGCTGAAAGGTGATCCGGAAGCTATGACAGTTGAAGAAAAGAAAGGCGGGATTCTCTTTTTTGGCAAGGCCGGTTGTGTCCGGTGCCATTACGAGCCCAACCTGGGATCATTGGAATTTCACGCCCTTGGTGTCAGGGATATTGATCAGCATCCTGAAGCCATTCACTCCAATCCCCAGGATGAGAGAAATCTCGGTCGCGGAGGGTTTACGGGC
>JBFKJL010000199.1:0-5024 GCA_041631795.1 Saprospiraceae bacterium
ACTTCAAAGAGGAATATACTTGCCGTGTCAGAACAACCATAGGTATCTGTAACCTTCGCCAACAGCAAAACATCAGCCTGTGGTGTATAATCAAATGGATTTCCAGAGCCCAGGACGGTGCCGTTTTCGAGGCACCATAACACATTTTCACCAGCGACATTGGTTGACGCAGTTAACGTCAGCGTGTCACCGGCATTGTATCCCAATGTATCCGGATCGATCTCCACAAAGACGGGTTCAGGGACAATCACATCCATAACAGCGGGCAAACCCTGGCAGAACGCAGAAATTTCGCTGAGGGTGACGGTGTACGTTCCCGAAGCCGGATATGTGTGAGAAGGCGTCGGGTCACTGGATGTATTATCCGGGGATCCCGGGTCTCCAAATTCCCAAACATATATGTCGAGATCTGTTGGACTTGAAAAGTTCATGGTAAAGGATCCGCATGAATCCAATTCCGCGATAAATGTAAGTTGCTCATTGCCCCCAATAGTAAAGGACACAGTATCATCGAGCGTACATCCGTACTGGTTGACCACGCTGAATGCCGCTTCAAAATCTTCGGTTTCGTCAATACCAACCCCGATGACCGGGCAGATGGTATCAGCGCCTGAAACAATATGCGGATCAGACCACTGGAATGTAAGGATCTGGTCAGCAGCAGCATTGATGATCCCGCCGAATTTGGCCGTGTCACCTGGACACACTTCAAACGGTTCAAAGATCTCAAGGGATATGCTGTTATCTGGTACGTCATATTGGGCAAAACCGTAAACACATACTGAATCCACTTCGACCACTTCGACAAAAACAACACCTGTGTAGGAAGCGTCGGAACGGTAATGTAATTGGGTACCGGTGCCTATGATATTTGTAAAGTCAATGTCGGTGGACCAATGGTACACCACATTGGGATTGGGATTGGCGATCTCAAGATTAATCGTATCACCGCATGTGCTTAGATCATCAAGCGTGATGACTTCGATGGAAATAGTGTCCAGCAGATCGCGTACAATGACGTCCCTCTCAATCGTCCGGTTGCAGCCATTGTCAAAAACAGCCGTCAGGGACACGGAAACAGTATCATCAAGGGCCAGTTCCACTTCAACCTGCGATCCGCTCAGGTTAAGCGTATCAAATGTCCACAGGAGATCGATAAGATTGAAGGAGTCTGGATATGTGCTTGTGTCTGAGAAAGTAAAAACACCCGTATTGCCCTCACAGAATACATACGCGGCATCAAAATCGACATTAGGTGTATACTCATTGAAATCAAATATCTTTGCATACCTGGAGGTGCACCCATTTGAATACACGACATCAAGGGTCACCTCAGTATCAGTATTAAGCAGATCAACCGTAAATGATGATGTATTGCCTGTCGCTCCTCCCCCGGTCCAGCTGTATGATACAACCGAGACCCCGGGGCCGACAACTGTTTCATCTGTCAGGGTGATCACAATGGGATTACCTGTACAATCCACCTCTTCATCAATATCCAGTTCAGGTGCAAAATCGAGCATGACCATATCCGAGGTGGTCAGGACACAACCATTGTCAAGAACGATTTCGACAAAGATCTGGACTGCCTGTTGGGCATTGATCGTCAACTGTATGGTCTCTGTATTGAATAGGGTTGTGTCTCCATTGGATATCACGGTCCATACGTAAGTTTCCGGAGCGCCAGCGATGCACGTCATGTCAAAATCAGCTGAAAAATTGACCTCAGCTTCAAAGGCAGTAATACAATCCGGTGCGTCTGAATTTATATTCACTTCGGGCAATAATCCCCCGGGACCATAATCCCTGGTCAGCGAGATCTCACATCCATTATCGAGTTGTGACGTCATGGTTATGGACAATGGACCATCCGAAGCGAGGTAGGCCACGGGATCACCGGACAGCGTGGCTGGTATCCCATCGTCCAGGATCATCCATTCTGTGGATAATATTGCAGCCCCTGCAGATTGAGAAGTATTACTGAGTTCAATATTGTAACCATCAGCAGTACAGGACAATACCATCACTTTAAAGTCTGCTTCAGGGATCAGGTCTCCCCTGTCAAAAGATTTCGTCACCGTGCTGGTGCAATTTGCATTAGATGTGACGACAAGCGTAATTTCAGCATTCTCGGTGTCTCCAATGTCAATGGTCGCCGGATTCTCATTCAATACTGTGGTCCCGGAGTCCAGGATGACAGTCCATTCCCAGGCGGTGGCTACAGTCAGGCCTGATGGATCAACTGATGTGTCTGTAAGGACAATAACATTTGAACTGTCACAATTTTCAGGTGATTCCTCAAAATCAGCCGTCAGCGGAACTGTACTGATCGTGATCTCTTTTTCTTTAATGGCTGTACAGCCGTCCGAATTCCTTGTGGCATAAAGCCTGACCGTATAAGTCCCGTTTCCAGCGTACGTATGTGTTGGATTCACCTCTGTGGAAGTTATGGAAGGATCATCATTGGGCCAGTCGAAAAACCATTCATAGGAATCGGCGCCAATCGTCAGATTTTCAAATGCAACGTTTGGGTCACACTCTCCCTGGGTGACATCAAAATCAACAGTGACGGGATCACCACATATCCTGACATTATATTCAAAGTCCCTGCGAACAGTACCGATCAACTCACCGTTCCTGTATTCCTCGACACAAATGCCGACAAGGAATGTGCCGACGGTATTTGGATTGGCTGTGAGCACACCAGTATTCGGATCAATCGATACGGGGACGCCCCCCATGAGGTTATTAAGGCTGTATGGGGTAAGCCAGCTGACCGTTCCATATGGCGGATTGCCTGGTGGCTGAGGCATGGGATGCGGTTCTGTCGCCCCCAGGCTGGGGGTACATAGACTGTACACTAAAACATCCCCATCCGGGTCTGTCGCAGAATGGTCGAAGACCAGATCCTGATTGGCACAGATGTACACATCAGGCCAGTTGTTAAAGACTGGTGAGCTGTTACATGCATTCAGGATTTTTTCGGGAATGCGCACAAAATAGGTAGCCCCTGTTTCGAGGGGTTCGACGATATTATTCAAAATCGAATTTCGGCAACACCGCTGGTAGGCCAGGATATATCCCATCTTATTGTAAGGAAGGCTGACCGTGTCTTTATAAACTGTTTCGTGAACGCAAACAAGGCCACCCAACTGGGAACAATCATAAGTTAGTTCATTGGATATGGTATCATCTTTAATGAATGGGATCCTGAGCTGTCCAAATTCTCCAAGGTGCAATTGGAGAGACCCAAAAATATCAAAAATGCCGATAGAAGCCGGGTCGTCAAACTGGGCTTCAGGATCGCCTCCGTCGCAGTCCCGACGAACAGTCAGGGTCACTTCGTATTGGTCACCACCCAGACACCTGTATGTCAGATCACCGCCGACGATATGAGTAGCCATGGTTTCCGGTATGCCCAAAACGAGGACAATACAAACCGGCAGTATCTTTAAAACTATATTTTTCACCTTTGACATATATAGATGATCATAATGTTAGTTCAATATTCTGATCCGGACAACTTCCGACTTCCTTTCTTTGGAAGCTTCAAGGCTGTAAACAGACAATCTCTGGTTGCGCGCACTGTCGCTGATTTGCCTTGATGAGGTTTCCTCGCCAAAACTGACTTCGGTAACCTGGAGCATCCCGGATTCAATGTAGGGTTTCATAACACCCCCTGCAAAAGCAGCGATTTCATTCTTTATTGTCCAAATTCGTCTTTGCCCAAGTGCAAGGTTATATTTGTTCAGCGCCAATGGGCTGGCAAATCCCTTTAAAAAGACTTCTATCTTATCGCCGGCCACAAGCCTGTCCTTGAGCAGATCCATAAACCGCTGCAGTTTCATATATCCTCCCGTCACATCGTATTCAAAAAAGTTGTCGATAGCGGAGCGTGCATTTTGTTTCAAATCTCCCTGGAGTGGTGCGCTGTATCTTTCCTTGAAGATTTCTTTTTTGGCGATATATGGATAGTATGTATCTGTGTATGATTTTGTCGTGTATGTCGAAAGCGTTTTACGATCGGGTCGATCATTGTCAAAGTACACGGTCAATGGCAGCAAATAATTGGGATCTGGCTTGAGGTAAACTTTCTTCACAATTTTACCTTCCGATATCTTCGTCGCATCGACTAGAACTGTCGCGGTACTGAATTCAGGTTTTGAAGCTACAATCTCATATTGCCGTCCTGATAAAATATCAAATGAGAAGAAATTAGTTTCCTTATTCGGGTGTTCAACAGGTGGCACACCAGGCTCTGCAAGGTCCTTTAACATGACAGTGACCCCTGACAATTCCTCCAGGGTTTCAGCATGGAAAGAATACACTTCCAGGCGAACCGTCATCGGTGTCAGGTAGAGTTTCTTGATGACCTCGGTCCCATCATCAGGGACTGCCTTGTAACGAATAGTATCGGACTTGAATCCCTCCTTCTCCCCGATGATGAGGTATTCCTGCCCCGCCGTCAGCAAAAACCTGTGATCCGGGCCCAATTCGTTGTAGACAAGGTCTATTTCTTGACCGGTGAGCGGGTCGATCAGGCGAACTGTAGCCCCGGGCAGGGAATCCCTGGACATGGCATTGAACGTCAGAGCGTTCAGGTTTATCTCAATATCGGTGAAGTCAACATCATAGATGTCATAGCAGGCTGCCTGGCGGAAATCATCAATATACAAGCATCCCAAACGGTTTGACGACATATGACCTTTCGTGCCGCTTTCATCCAGGACGAAATACAAGTCATTGTAACTTGAATTCACAGGGAGTTCCATATTGACAACAGGACCAAAGACATCACCTTCCTTCCCGGACTTATACACATCATATCCTCCGATAGAAAGGTACCCTTCCGAACTGAAATACAGGGTCGAAGTTTCTGAATGGTAAAACGGCGTGATCTCGTTGTAAGCCGTGTTAATGTTTTCGACGTTCACAGGTGGAGAAAAGTTGTCTCCATCGATCACTGAATACCAGATGTCGTCTCCTCCCTGACCACCTTCGCGGTCGGAAGAAAAATACAGCAC
>JBFKJL010000200.1:0-5020 GCA_041631795.1 Saprospiraceae bacterium
CCTCCAGTCTTTCAGATGAGGCATTCATGCAAAATATTAAAACGGCAAAACGCCACCTGCAACGCGGCGATGTTTTCCAGGTTGTTCTTTCAAGGCGTTTCAGCCAGTCCTACAAAGGAGATCCCTTCAATGTGTACAGGAGCCTGCGTTCTATAAACCCCAGTCCATATCTCTATTATTTTGATTATGCCGCATTCAGGATCTTCGGTTCCTCTCCTGAAACCCAGATCCTGGTCAGCGACAAAATGGCGGAGATTCATCCCATCGCAGGAACTTTCAGGAGGACAGGCAATGCCCGCCTCGATCTTGAAAAAGCCGAAGCATTGAAAAAGGATCCCAAGGAAAATGCCGAGCATGTAATGCTTGTGGACCTTGCGAGAAATGACCTGAGCAAACACTCCGAAGCTGTCAACGTCTTGAAATACAAAGAAGTCCAGTTTTTTAGTCATGTCATCCACCTTGTATCTGTTGTCCAGGGACGTCTTCAAGAAGCGGGGTTGGCTTTTGACATTTTCGCTGACACTTTTCCGGCCGGGACCCTTTCCGGGGCTCCAAAGTTCCGCGCCATGGAGATCATCGATGATCTTGAGCCCGTAAGAAGATCATTTTATGGAGGCGCAATAGGGATGTTTGGGTTTTCAGGCGAAGTCAATCACGCAATAGTGATCCGATCGTTTTTATGTCAAAACAATACCTTGCATTATCAATCCGGAGCAGGCATTGTCATAGATTCAGATGAGATTAAAGAGCTGGAGGAAGTCAACAATAAACTCAGAGCCTTAAAGAAGGCCCTCACAAAAGCAGAAAAGGTATGAAAAAGGTCATAGTCATCGACAACTACGATTCCTTCACGTATAATCTTGTCCATGAGATCCAGTCCATTTTGGGTTACAAGATCTCAGTGCGGCGCAATGACGAGATTGGCCTTGCAGAGCTCATGGGTTTTGAATACATATTCATTTCACCTGGACCGGGCATTCCTGCAGAAGCTGGTATTACGCTGGATTGTATTAAACACTTACATACTGAACGCAAGATTTTTGGCGTCTGCCTGGGTATGCAGGCCATCGCTGAATGCTTTGGAGGCAAGCTTAAGAATCTGAAAAAGGTCTACCATGGGATAGAAACGTTCATTCATCTGGCTCATGACCCGGGTCCCATTTTTAATGGGATCAGTTCACCTTTCAAAGGAGGGCGGTATCATTCCTGGGCTGCCGACGAAAATACGATGCCGCAATCTCTGATAATCACCTGTACAAGTGACGACGGCGAAATCATGGGCGTTCAGCATGAGACCTTGCCCTGTTTTGGCGTCCAATTCCACCCTGAATCGATCATGACGCCTGAAGGTGGCAGAATGATTGAAAATTTTTTAAACCAGTAAGATGAAAGAAATACTGAATCACCTGTTTGAGCACAACAAACTTTCCCGTACAGAGGCCAAGGAAGTTCTGATCAATATTTCAGCCGGAAAGTACAACACTGCCCAGGTTGCCGTCTTCATGGGTGTTTTCATGATGCGCAGTGTGAGTGTGGAGGAATTGCGCGGGTTCAGGGAAGCCTTGCTGGACCTTTGTGTTCCCGTGGAATTTCCCGGCAGCCAGAGCATCGATCTTTGTGGCACCGGCGGGGATGGCAAGAATACGTTCAATATTTCCACGTTGACGTCCTTAGTTGTTGCGGGCGCGGGTTTAAAGGTGACGAAACACGGCAATTATGGGGTCTCATCGGTTTGTGGCTCTTCAAATGTATTGGAATATTTTGGATATCGTTTTACGAACAAGGAAGCAGAGCTCCAGGAGCAGCTTCATGAAACGAATATTTGTTTTTTACACGCACCATTATTCCACCCGGCCATGAAATTTGTCGGCCCCATTCGCAGGGATCTCGGTGTCAAAACATTTTTCAATATGCTGGGCCCACTTGTCAATCCTGCAAAGCCCCCTGTTCAGATGATTGGCGTATTCAGCCTTGAACTGGCAAGACTTTACAAATACCTGATGGAAGAAGATGAAGTTCAATACGCCATTATCCATGCACTTGATGGCTACGACGAGATTTCTTTGACGGAAGATGTTTTGGTCATGACAAAAAAAGATGAAATGCTCTACAGGGCCAAGGACTTTGGTGTAGCCTCAACGGAACCCAAAGCCATATACGGGGGAAACACGATCGAAGAAGCGGCAGGGATATTCAGGGCGGTTCTCGAAAACACCGCCAATGATGCCAGGCGTCATGTTGTCCTGGCCAACGCAGCTGTGGCTTTATTCACAGCAGGCTACAGCTCCAGCCTCAATGATTGCTATGATGCTGCAGAAGCATCGCTCGTTTCCGGAAGGGCTATCAATGTATTCAATAAAGTTATCACACTCAGCCAAAAGCAAAGCCCATGAGTATTCTGGATAAGATAGTGGCCTTTAAAAGAGATGAGGTGTTTATCAGGCAAAAATCTACACCGGTGGAAAAACTTAAGGAAAGCCCGTATTATTCAAGTTCTTGCCAGTCCCTCGAAAATGCCCTTTTGAGAAGTAAGACGGGGATCATTGCCGAATTCAAGCGGAAATCCCCATCAAGGCAGAATATAAATGTATCTGCCAACCCGGATGAAATTGTTTCCGATTATGACACAAACGGGGCTTCGGGCATTTCTGTCCTGACTGACATGCGCTTTTTTGGCGCCCAGCAAAAAGACTTTGACAAAGCCAGAAGTGCCACCACACTCCCAATTCTGAGAAAAGAATTTATCATAGATCCCTACCAGGTCATAGAATCCAAGGCTATGGGAGCGGATGCCATTTTATTGATCGGCGCCGTCCTGTCTTTTTCGGACAGCAAAGTTTTGGCTGATCAGGCCGTGGCACTGGGGATGGAAGTTGTTTATGAGATCAGGAACCCAGGGGAAATTGCAAAGGTCCCCATATCTGCCACAATCATAGGTGTCAACAACCGGAATCTGAATACTTTTCAAGTGGACTACAGGCATTCACTTAAAATATTAAAGGATCTTCCTTCACATAAAACAAAAATTTCTGAAAGTGGCCTGTCAAATAGTGCTGCAATTTGTACTTTGAGGGATGTTGGGTATCATGGCTTTCTCATCGGAGAGTTTTTCATGAAGGACAACAAGCCGGGACATACGCTGGCCTGGTTGATATCAGAATGTAAAAAATAATAGGAAATGATCATTAAAGTATGTGGCATAACACACCAGGACAATCTTAACAATATCGCCCAGCTGCCGGTGGATATGATCGGTTTCAATTTCTACAGGGGATCGATTCGGTATATCATGCGTCATTATGAACTCCGTACGGATCACATCAACAAGGATCATGTGGGGGTTTTTGTCGATGAAAGCATAGATGTGATCAAGGAGAAAATCGCAGAATACGATCTCGATTACATCCAGTTACATGGCGAAGAAAATACTGAATTTTGTAAGCAGGTCGCTCAATTGGCAAAGGTCATCAAGGTATTTGAGATCACGCCTGATTTTAACTTCGACAAAACATTGGCTTTTGAATTTTGTGATCTGTTCCTTTTTGATACCTGGTCTCCTGGGCATGGCGGTACAGGCAAAAAGTTTGACTGGAAAATCCTTAAAAAGTATACTGGCAAGGTCCCTTTCATTCTCGCCGGTGGCATTGCGCCCGGTGATGTCGAAGCACTTAGGAAAATCAAGCATCCACAGTTTCATGGGGTGGACCTCAATTCCAAATTCGAAATGACGCCCGGCTTTAAGGATGTTGATGCCATTCGTGAATTTATTGAAGCTTTAAATGAATGAACATGTCTCATTCAATTGATTATCAAGTAGATGAAGAAGGATTTTATGGAGACTATGGGGGCGCCTTCATTCCTGAGATGTTGTACCATAACATCAATCACTTAAAGCAAAACTATAAGCGCATTACAGGAACGACGGCCTTTATAAACAGATTCCGTCAGCTCCTCATAGATTATGTCGGACGCCCTACACCATTGTACCTGGCCAGCAATCTTTCTCAAAAACACGGGGCGAGGATCTACCTCAAGCGGGAGGATCTGTGTCACACGGGATCCCACAAGATCAACAATACGATTGGCCAAATTCTGTTGGCCCGGGACATGGGCAAGACCCGCATTATCGCTGAGACAGGTGCAGGCCAGCACGGCGTGGCTACAGCAACGGTGTGCGCCCTCATGGGCATTCAATGCGTCGTGTATATGGGTGAAGTGGACATGGCGCGGCAGGCGCCTAATGTCGCCAGGATGAAAATGCTCGGGGCCGAAGTCCGTCCCGCACGGAGCGGCAGCCGGACGCTTAAAGACGCCACAAATGAGGCGATCAGGGACTGGATCGATAACCCACTCGATACGCACTACATCATAGGATCTGTCGTAGGCCCGCATCCTTACCCGGACATGGTGGCACGATTTCAATCCGTCATCAGCGAGGAGATCCGGCATCAATTGGAAGTTAAGGAGGGCAGGCCCCACCCCGACTTAATCGTGGCTTGCGTTGGAGGCGGATCGAATGCAGCCGGGGGCATGTACCATTACCTGGACGAAATGAAAACGCAACTCGTGCTTGTGGAGGCTTCAGGAAAAGGCTTAGACAGTGGATTTTCTGCGGCCACATCCACACTGGGCAGCAAAGGCATTATTCACGGCAGTATGACTTTGCTCATGCAGAACAGCGAAGGGCAGATCACAGAGCCCTACTCTATTTCTGCGGGCCTGGATTATCCGGGTATTGGACCGCTGCATGCCCACCTGATCACTTCCGGTCGCGCCCGGGTCATTAGCGCCACAGACGATGAAGCCTTACGTGCAGCCTCTGAACTTGCACAGATGGAAGGCATTATTCCAGCCCTGGAAACCGCACATGCTTTTGCGGCCCTGGATAAAATGACATTTGGAAAAGATGATATAGTTGTGGTGAATTTGTCAGGAAGGGGGGATAAGGACCTGGGGAGTTATCAATTGGCAATGAACAATGAGCAATGAACAATGAGCAATGAGCAATGAGCAATGAGCA
>JBFKJL010000201.1:0-5016 GCA_041631795.1 Saprospiraceae bacterium
AGCAAGACAAACGAAAAAGCAGCAATGCCGAGAAGTCCCGGGATGAAGATAGTACCGGGTGATGAGTTGTTTTGAAAACCCAAAACCGCCCCGGTCAGGTTGCCGGCTTCATAGGCTGCGTTACCAATGAATAATGCTGATACGACCAGGATGGCCACCAAGATCCAAATGACCTTGTGCTTTATCTTGAGGCGCAGGGCCTCCCCCACACCTATTTGGCCTGCGACTCCAAGCCTGCCGGACATGTCCTGGAGAATAATGGTGGCCACAGTTGAAAAGACGACTGCCCAGACAAGGGTATAACCGTAGCTGCTCCCAGCCATGGTCGCTGTTGTCACTGTTCCCGGACCTATGAAGGCCGCAGCGACCATAGCGCCGGGTCCGATATTGCGAATAACCTGAATCACCGGATCAAGGTAAGCAATTCTATTTTACGTAAAGCGAATAATAGTCAGAAGGTGAAAGGAGGAAGGTGAAAGCTGAAAGCTGAAAGCTGGAAGGTGAAAGCTCAAAGGTGAAAGTGCCGTCAAAGGCGGCATCCCGACAAGACCTTGTCTTCGTCGGGGGGGGAAGAACGTCAATCGTCAAAATCCTCATCTTCAAGGTCATCCTCATCCAATTCCTTATCCCCATACTTTTCCGCGTATTCATCGAGGATATCATCCTTGAGTTTGCCGTCATCATCAAAATCTTCATCATCTTCAATGATATCACGGGCTTCTTCCTTGGTCATGCGGACGAGGTAGTAGTAATCATCGGTTTCAAATGGCAGGGCGCTGACAAAAGCGCCTTTGGCATTCTTGAATGTGATGAGTTTTTTATGGAACCCGTAAGGGTATTCAAGTTTGATCTGTTCCTGGATGGCTATTGAGAGCGCATCGTAGTCTTTAATAATCCTTGGTTTATTCATAATTATCTATAAGTGAGAAACTTTAAAGAATTCTTTAAATATTTAGTGGTTAAATGTAGTATCCTATTTCGGAATTTGAAATGGTTTTGGTAAAAAAATTTTCCTGGCGCATTTAAGTTGTCTGAACATATCGTGGTGTATTAATACCTTTTGATATGGTTGGCATTCTTAAAGGAATTGTGATATTTTGATTTTAAAATAGATGAATCATTGTCCAGACCTACAAAACGGCTTAATAAACCCAAACGTGTTGACCTGAAGGAAAGCCTGGATGCCCTCAGTTACATTCCAAAATTTTTCAGGGAGGTCCAAGGGGTCAATCCTTTCTTGTTCCTGGCCAATATCCTGTGCCGCGGTGTATCGGCATTCATCCCCTTATTGATGTTATGGGTGGGAAAGCTGATCATTGATGAAGTTGTCCTGCAGATCAGCCTTGGTCAAAAAGATTTGTCCTGGCTCATGTGGCTCATTGCCGTAGAATTCGGCCTTGCAATCATTTCGGATCTTTTAAGCAGGGCCATTAGTCTAACAGACATCCTGTTGGGCGATCAGTACTCGATTGCTTCTTCGGTCAAGATCATACAGAAATCAGCAGAGGTCAACCTCAGGGATCTTGAGGATTCAGAATTTTATGACAAGTTGGAACGCGCACGCCAGCAGACGACTGGCCGGGTGGGATTGATGTCAAATGTGCTGACCCAGGTCCAGGATATCGTCGTTATCCTGTCTCTCATTGCCGGTGTCATCGTCTTCGAGCCATGGCTCATTATTCTCCTCATTGTTTCAGTCATTCCGACGATCATGAATGAGATCAAATTCAGCGGCACAAGTTATTCGCTTGCGAGGAGCTGGACCCAAGAGCGCCGTGAGCTTGATTATCTGAGATACGCGGGTGCCAGCGATGTGACAGCCAAGGAGGTGAAGCTTTTCGGACTGGCACCATATATATCAAATCGTTTTAAGGTTCTGTCTGAGAAATATTACCAACTCAGCAGGTCCCTGGCCGTCCAACGCACCACTTGGGGATCATTATTCAATATCATTGGCACAGGAGCTTATTACGCCGCCTATGTGCTGATCGTGATACGCACTGCAAACGGCCTGTTTTCACTGGGAGACCTGACCTTCCTGTCCGGGTCGTTCAACAGGCTGCGCAATAAACTCCAGGGATTTTTCACACGATTCACAGCCATCACCGAGCGTTCCTTGTTCCTTCAGGATTATTTCGAATTCATCGACATGGCATTTGACACAGGCCCGTCTATGGGGATCCTGCCAATGCCTGATGACCTCACCACGGGTTTTGAATTCATCAATGTAGGTTTCAGGTATCCCAATTCATCCAGGTGGGTGATCCGGCATGTCAATTTCAGCATCCGGGCAGGTGAGAAAATGGCCTTTGTCGGGGAAAACGGCGCTGGCAAAACCACCCTGATCAAGCTGATGCTCCGTTTTTACGACCCTACAGAAGGTGAGATCCGACTGGAGGGCAAGCCGATTTCGGTGTATGACAAAACAGGGTACCAGCAATATTTCGGTGTTATTTTCCAGGACTTTGTCAGGTACGACCTCACTATCAGGGAAAATATTGCTGTTGGAGAGATCGACGCCATCGATGACCAGGACAGGATTGAGGATGCCGCAGAAAAAAGCCTGGCGGCCCAGGTCGTTGAAGAAATGACCTATGGATATGACCAGCAGTTGGGCCGCAGGTTCAAGCGCGGCAAGGACCTTTCCGGTGGCCAGTGGCAAAAGATCGCCATTGCCAGGGCCTATATGAAGGATGCCCGGGTGCTCATCCTGGATGAGCCGACTTCATCTCTTGATGCCAGGGCTGAAACTGAAGCTTTCCGTCGATTTATTGAGCTTACCCATGGCAAAACCGCTGTCATCGTTTCTCACCGGTTCAGTACCGTCCGTATCGCAGATCGAATTATGGTACTCAAGCAGGGTCGTGTCCACGAAATCGGGACCCACGACGAACTCATGGCACATCCAAAACTGTACGCTGAACTGTTCTCGCTCCAGGCAGCAGGTTACCAGTGATATGGCAACTGAAATATCTTCCGAAGAGTCAATGACGGATGTAAACATGAAAAATGATCTGTTTCATTGGTGGTCATTTCACTGAGCATATAAGCTGCATTCCCCGGTTCATACAATGTCTGTCATGAACAATTGGTCAATCTCCTTTGTCTACCTTACATGGTTTTACAAAATTTACTGCCATTCATCATCGGGCTGTCAGTGTTATGTGCCGACGCCACATTTCTTGTCAACTTTTCTCAGGACATCAATACAAAGGACTGGTATATCGTCAATGACGGTGTGATGGGTGGCTTGTCCAGGGGGTATTTTGATACCAAAGGATCGGAAGCAGCCCGGTTTTTTGGTGAAGTTTCGCTTGATAACAATGGTGGTTTCACATCTGTCAGAAAGTCCTTTCCCAAAGTATTATCAACGGAGAATTTTGAAAAATTTGTCCTGCATGTCAAAGGTGATGGCAAGCGCTATCAATTCAGGACCAAACCTGAGAGGTCATCCTGGTATTCCTACATCTCCTATTTTGAAACGTCAGGTGAGTGGGAAAAATTAGAGATCCCTTTCACAGAAATGTACCCCAGTTTCAGAGGCCGACGACTGAATCAACCAAACTTTCGTGGTCATTGTATTGAAGAAATCACCTTCTTGATTGGCAATAAGACCGCAGAACGCTTTGTGCTTGAAATCGCGGACATCACCCTGCAATAACCCCAAGATAAATCTGTAATTTCCCGAATTTGAAGTAACTTACTTCAACTATAATGCTTTGCCATGTCTTTGAGGGAACTATTTCATTCTTCAAGTAAGGGTGTCAAATACTTCGGCACTTTCCAGGGGGTTTTTACGCCAACAGTTTTGACCATCCTGGGAGTCATCATGTATCTCCGCCATCCATGGGTCGTTGGCAACGCAGGCATCGTTGGCGCCCTGATCATTTTGGGCATTTCCGTGTCAATTACCTTATTCACTTCCCTGTCCATGGCGTCCATGACCACCAATATCAGGATCGAATCTGGCGGGGCTTTTTCGATCATATCACAATCCCTCGGGCTTGAAATTGGCGGCAGTATTGGCATACCGCTCTACCTGGCCCAGGCATGTGTGGTTGCCATGTACATTTTTGGTTTCAGGGAAGGTTGGTTGTGGATCTATCCTGATCATCCCCCATTGCTGATCGACACGGTGACTTTTGCGATCATAGCCATAATTGCAGGACTGAGTGCGGATATTGCATTCAAGATCCAGTACGTGATCATGGCCATAATTTTCGGTTCCCTGGTGTCCATCATTGGCGGGGCCATGCAGGCCAATATCGATTTGAACCAGTTGCACTGGTTTGGTCACTATGACGGGGCCCCAATTGTGGATATGCATACAGGACAATTCCTGGGTTTTGACCCTGTTTCGTTCTGGGTGGTGTTTGCTGTCTTCTTCCCTGCTGTAACTGGTATCATGGCTGGAGTCAACATGTCCGGTGAACTTAAAGATCCAAAGAAAAGCATACCCCAGGGGACATTGTTTGCTGTTATCCTTACAGCCATCATTTATATTTTTCTCGTTTTCGTAGCCGCTGTGATTGCCACTCCCGAGGAACTTGTCAAGGATTATTACGTCTTCATCAACAAGGCCTTGTGGAAGCCTATTGTTGTGGCCGGGCTGCTTGGTGCCACATTCTCAAGTGCCTTGAGTTCCATGGTGGGCGCACCGAGGATACTTCTGGCCCTCGGTCAGAAAAACATCCTGCCCAAAAGCCAGTTCTTCGGAAAGATCGGCAAGAACGGAGAGCCACGCAATGCCATCTTCTTTTCAATGGTCATTGTCATCCTGTCCCTGCTTTTCAGGGACCTGAATGCGATTGCCCCCCTCATCACGATGTTTTTCCTGATCACTTATGCCATGATCAATGTGGTCGTTTTGATCGAGCAAAGCCTGTCACTTCCAAGTTTCAGGCCCATGATCAAATTGCCTATTGTCATTCCTCTTCTTGGGACGATCGGATGCTTTTTTGTGATGTTCATTATCAACCCGACCATCTCTCTCATTGCCCTGAGTATTGTGGTGAC
>JBFKJL010000202.1:0-5016 GCA_041631795.1 Saprospiraceae bacterium
CAGTGGATCATAGGCCAGAACGATCGTAGTAACAGCTGAAGTAATATTTTGTCTTACCGATTTGTAAGGGAAGGCAGAGGCATGGATGGTCAGAGGCAGGTCCATGTCTCCCAATTCAAGGCGCCCATCGCCCTGGCTGATTTTTATGATGTCAAGATCTTCGATCAAAACCTGTACGCCGGCAATGGGAGTCAGGCTGTCAGGCGCCAGGAATGTGATGAATCTTTCCTGAGCTTTTGTGGTCATGGCGGAACAAACCAGGCCTCCGATCAATAGTATGTTCTTCAACGTCATATGATGAGTCATTGCATGTACAAACGTGGTCATTTTTTTGGAGAATGCCGGTATACTTTTGGACATTCAATAAAATTCTATCAAAGTCATAACGCCAATGAATTTTTTAATTTTATAGCCGCTAACTTATGGAAATAACCCTGAATGAAAAGGTGCAACAATTGTCACAGCCCGATTCCTGATGAAGCCCTGTACTGTTTGCGATGCGGCCAGAAAGATACGGACGGCAGGATCTCCCTGGGGCGATTCATTGCCGAACTCATTGATTCGGCATTCAATCTGAATTCCAAATTCTTCCAGACGCTGCGGTATATTTTTGTACCCGGCCGACTGACCCGGGAATATTTCAAGGGCAAACACAGGACGTATACACATCCTTTACGTCTGTTCTTTGTCCTGGCTGTCCTGCACCTTGCCCACATTGGATTTGTGGCCAATAAGTATATGAAACTGGATGGTTCACCTTTAACGAATATGGAAAGAAAGGTGGCGCAATTGGAGTTGCTGGACAAGGCTGACGAGTATGCAGACCAGCTGTCCAGTGAGGAACAACGAACATCTCTTAAAACAATTCTCGACTCATTGGGTCGGGAGTTCAGGTCTGCCGGAAATACAACGATTGATACCTCGACCATGATGGGCGTCCTGACTCTTGACAGGGACAGTATGATCCTCAAGCCCTTGCAGGTCAGCATTGTCGATGTGACCAAACTGAGCTATGATGAGCTCATCGAAAAGTACGGGATAACGGATTATTTCACCAAGGTCAGTTTAAAGCAGACCATAAAGGCGACGAAGGAACCCAAAGCTTTTATTCTCTCTGGCATCGGTAACCTGGTATGGATGATGTTTATCATGTTGCCGATCATGGCTTTCATTATGAAAGTCCTGTACATTCGTGGTGGCTATTATTTTATAGAGCATTTGGTTTTTTTATTCCATTGGCACGCAGTCGGGTTCATCATGATGAGTCTCTTTCTTTTCCTGGCACCTGGTATCAATAAGGGATTTGGCGCATTGTTTATTCTCGCCATCCTGGTATTTGGGTTTTTGGGTATCAGACGTTACTACCAACAGGGATTCTTTGTATCGCTGTTGAAGTTCATTATCATTTGCATCAGTTATTCCTTCATTCTCGGCTTCTTTTTAGGCCTGACGGCAGTCGTGAGCTTTTTTATTACCTGACCACCTCTGTACCAGCCACAGCATCATACATCAGCGTTCTCATACCCTTGATCTCAGGATCTTCAAGATATGCATCCAGGGTTTTCAACTGATCGATCATGCCTGTAGGTGTGATTTCAATGATCCTGTTGGCCACAGTCTGTGCAAAATGATGATCATGCGTGCTGAAGATGATGTTCCCGTTGAAGTTGATCAGGGCATTGTTCAGCGCGATGATGCTTTCCATATCGAGGTGGTTGGTAGGTTCATCCAGCATGAGGACATTGGCCTCGGCCATCATCATCCTGGAGAGCATGCACCGGACTTTTTCTCCTCCCGAGAGGACATTGGACATTTTGAAGACCTCTTCCCCTGAGAACAGCATCTTGCCTAGGAACCCGCGAATGTATTGTTCATCTTTATTTTCCGAATATTGCCGTAGCCAGTCCATCAGGTTCATCGGTTCATCGCTGAAGTAGGCTTCATTGTCCACGGGCAGGTAAGCTGTGGTGATGGTCTGTCCGAATGTATATTGCCCGGAGGTTGGTTCCAGTTCGCCATTCAAGACCTGGAAGAAGGCTGTCGTGGCCATGCTGTTCTTTGAGAGGATGGCGATCTTGTCACCTTTCTCCATTGTAAAATCGACATCTCTGAAGAGGGTGGTCCCGCCGATGGTGTAAGACAATTTTTCGACTGTCAGGATCTGGTCGCCGGCATCCCTTTTTTTTGTGAAAATGACCCCGGGATATCTCCTTGTGGACGGCTTGATCTCTTCCAGGTTCAGTTTTTCGAGCATTTTCCTGCGAGACGTGGCTTGCCGTGATTTTGAGGCATTGGCGCTGAACCTGTCGATGAAAGTCTGCATTTCTTTGCGTTTTTCTTCCATTTTCTTGTTGGCCGCGAGTTTTTGTCGCAGGGCGAGCTGGGAGGATTCGTACCAAAACGAGTAGTTGCCTGTGTACAGGTTGATCTTGCTAAAGTCGATGTCCACGATGTGGGTACAGACGGTATCGAGGAAGTGCCTATCGTGGGAAACGACAATCACCGTGTTTTTAAAGTCGAGGAGGAAATCTTCCAGCCATGTGACTGTATCGATGTCGAGGTCATTCGTCGGCTCATCAAGGATGAGGATATCCGGATCTCCGAACAAGGCCTGGGTGAGGAGGACCCTGACTTTTTGATTGCCGTTCAGGTCTTTCATCAGAACGGTATGGAGGTGTTCAGGAATACCAATGCCGCTGAGCAGTGTTGCGGCGTCTGATTCGGCATTCCACCCATCCATCTCGGCGAACTCCCCTTCCAGTTCGGCGGCGCGCATGCCGTCTTCGTCCGAGAAGTCGGGTTTTGCGTAGATGGCTTCTTTTTCCTGCATGATGTTCCACAGGTCTTTGTGTCCCATGATGACGGTATCGATGACGCGGTAATCATCAAAGGCAAAGTGGTCCTGGTTGAGGACGGCCATCCTTTTGCCGGGTTCTATGGAGATGGTTCCGTTGTTGTATTCGCGGATGCCACAGATCATTTTTAGCAGCGTGGATTTACCGGAACCGTTGGCCCCGATGACGCCGTAGCAATTGCCGGGCGCAAAGAAAACATCGGCATCGTCAAAGAGGACGCGTTTGTCAAACTGGTGGCTGAGACCTTTTATCGTGATCATGGATTTTTATTTTGGGTGCAAATGTAGGATAAATTAGGGATTGTTGTTTTAGTCGATGGCGTGGATGCCAACGTCATCTAGCGTGGCCGTGTTGGCAGGGATGCCAAGAGGAACGTTTTCTCACCACTGTTACCGTTGGCATCCCTGCCGATGGTGTTGCCCTTTGGTCAATAAACAAGATACAATCAACAAGGTACAAGATCTGTTACCTGTTACCGTCAGCGTCCTTGACTGCCGATGGAATTTCTGTTACGACGATTTCCAGGATCACAATTTCACAAAAGACCCCGAAGTTAATGAATGGTTATCGGAGATGAGTCGGATGAAATAAATGCCTGGCTGCCATGTGGTCGTCATTAGGGTCTTTTGCCTTGTGTGCTTTTCGAGCGGAATGCGTGCCATCATCTTTCCATCAGTGGCATACACTTCCATTGAATGAGCACTATTGTCATCCCAGGTGACCAGGGTTTGGTCATTGGCCGGGTTAGGTATTATCCGCATGGGGCTGGAATAATCCTTTTCCACTGTTGCGGAAGTCCCTCCAATGTCGATAGGGCTGTTGCTGTAAGTGACGAGATTTCCTCTTATATAGTAATGAGGATTAAATCCGTCATTGCAATTCGGGCAAGTGACACCGCTGACACAAGTGAAGCTGTTGGGATGGCAGTAGTCAATATAGCTCTGGTCGAGTTGGTAGATAAAAGTATTATCAGATTGAGGAATAAATGGTGTCATGTCAAAGACGAAGGGTTTTGTGATGGCCCCCGGGCACCACCCGGAGCGGCTGAATTGCCATGTTCCATTTTGGGGCTGGCACCCGTCGGGATTAGGATTGCAAATATCCCAGACGACATGCTGGAAATTATCATCATTGACTTTCATCGTGTTCACTGTTTCACGAAATTCAGCTGCATTCTCGGAGTTGTTTTGGCCCCAGCCATGTCCTGAAATCAGGATACGGATTTCAGCTTTTTCCACTTGGTTCGGAAAATTGTAGGTGACGGTATCAACGGATTGTAAGTTGTCGGGATTGCCAAAATCGTAACGGCCATCCCAAAGCACATCGACTTCGGAATACAAATATTCCGGCGTACCGGCTTCATACAATAGATTGAGGGTGACTTCCCAGCCCTCGGCCCAGGTGTCGATGAAAAAGCGCATTTCTATTTTACCTTGCAGGATATCCCGGTATTCTGTCAAATCAATATTGTGGTTGCACCCACGACCATATGGCGTGATATACCGGATGATCTCAATCCATTCAGATCCCGGATGGCGGACCTGGATCCACGCCACGCGGTCCCAGGGGTCGCATCCTGAGTCGGGGCACGTGATATCGAGGAAGGCGAGGATGCGGCTGTATCCACCGACAAAAGTGGGCAGGTCGAAGGATTTCATGATGGTCCTGGAGGCGTTGGGAAAAGAGATCAGGTCTTTGTCAAAAGTTGTGATCTGCCTGTTTTCTGTTGTGGGCGTCACCGTGATCTCCGTTGTTGCAACATTCGACACACCATTGGTTCCTGTGGCAGTGACTTCAATAATATAGGTGCCATATTGAGGGGGCAGCCACCATGTGTGGTATAAACCTCTATGATGGAAAGTGGTGTAAGCAACCCCATCGACCAGGAAGTCTACATTCTGGATGTCAAACAATTCCGGGTGGCCAATCGCTGCTTGTGCGGTGATCCTGAAAGGTTTGAGCTCTGGCATCTCGAGATCAAATGATTCGTTGAGAGAAACAATGGCTGTCGATGGAATGACAGTTGCCGGATCGATCACATCAAAGGATTGGTAGCGCGGCGCGGATGGATTGAATGCGCCATTGCCCGGTTGCATGGCGCGGACGGTCACCTGCCCTGGTTGCCCTGACAGTATAATCTCGCCATCTACGACTTCTGCAG
>JBFKJL010000203.1:0-5002 GCA_041631795.1 Saprospiraceae bacterium
GTTTTCATCAAAATCCCCGGCGTAAAGCCAAAAAGGCTTGTCGGGGGTCGCCTTGAACTTGTTGTTCGGCCCAATGTTCCCAGCAATATAGTCGTCATCGCCATCGCCATCGAGGTCAGCGGCATTGATATGAAACCAGATGCCATGGGAATCTTCTACGGTCACTGGATCACCAAATCGGCCGCCCTGGTTGTCAAACCGCGTCAACGGCATCCATTCACCGACCACGAGAAGGTCATCATCGCCATCGCGGTCGAAATCACTGAAGACCGCATCGGTGATCAGTCCCAAACGCCTAAATCCCGGGGCAAGATCGTCGGTTTTGTCCACTAGCCTGCCATTTTCATTCAGAAACAATCGACCGCCCGGGCTTTGGGGATACGCTCCCGGTACAACTCTGCCACCAACGAAGATGTCCGTATCACCATCACCGTCAACATCGGACCCGCAGACGTCAAGGCCACTAAAATTGGACCCAGGGACATCCATGGCTTTCGCAAATCTGCCTGACCCATTGTTCATATAAAGGCGATCAAAATAATTGGGGTTTCCATCCGGGAATTCATAGCCACCACTGACAACATAAAGATCCTGGTCCCCATCGTTGTCAGCATCAAAGAATAATGACCCGAGGTCTTCCCTGGTTGCGTCGCCTGAGAACGCCGGGTTGGATAATCTTGCAAATGTACCGTCTGATCTGCCCTGGTAAATCTCCCCAGGCTGACCCGCAGCGCCACCGATGAAAACATCCTCTACACCATCGCCATTGACATCCGCCTTTGACATAAACGGGCCAAATTCAGATTGCTTGAAAGGCAGCAGGACCTGTTTGGCAAAATCGTCAAATGTATTTTCACGATGACTGAATTGAAAGCCTGCATTTGATGCCTGATGTGCAAAATATTTGGCGTTGACAACTGAAGGCCTGAATTTTTCTGTTTTGCGAATATTATCCTGGTCGATGACCAGTTCCTGGTTGGCCTTGACATCTTCGACATAATACACACCAAGATCTGGCCAGATGATTTTGATTTTCTCAACGGCTTCCGCATCACCCAATCCAAAATGAATGATGTTTTCAGGCATAGAAATAAAGCCCCTGGCATGGAGAAGTTCCTTGGTCATATCCCGCCCGTTGACAGTAATTGTTACGCGGCTGTTCAGAACCGGCCTGTTCGTTTTAGAACTCAGCAGTTTGACCCGCAAATAGTTTTTAGGAGAATTGTTCCTGTAAACTGATGCCTCATCGCTGATGTTGTTCACCACCAGATCCAGGTCGCCGTCATTATCCAGGTCGCCATAAGCAGCTCCATTTGAAAAACCCGGTTTTGCCAGCCCCCATTCTTCTGCCACATTATTGAATTTTATGCCATCGACATTTTCAAACATGTAATTGGGCATGGGGTTTGACGGGATGATATCCAGGGCAGGTGTTATGTCCTTCGTCAGCTTTTTCTGATCGATCAATACCTTCATCTGGTCAATGAAATCATTGTTCCTGACATCCTTCTTAATGCCATTGGTCACAAACATGTCGTCCAGGCCATCGTTATTGAAATCTGCCAGTAAAATGCTCCAACTCCAGTCTGTTTTGGCTATGCCCGCAAAATATCCCACATCACTGAAAAAGCCATTGCCGTTATTCAGCTGAAGCGTATTGTGCATGTATTGGTAATGGAAGCCCTTCTCGACTGTACTCCAAAATGCTTTCGGGCTCATAGAGGGCATATTGGTCTTGGACCTGTAATGATTGGCGCCGGCCATATCAAGGGTAGCGACATCCATATACCCGTCATTGTTGACATCAGCAATGTCCGCGCCCATCGAAAAATTTGAAATATGATTAAATCTCGAATGAATTTGATCTGTGAACGTGCCATCTCTATTATTGACAAAGTAATTGTCCGGCTTGATGTAATCATTGGCAATATAGATGTCCGGCCAGCCATCGTTTGTCAAATCGGCGATCACAACACCCAAGCCATACGCAAAATTGACGATGCCCGCTTCTTCAGACACATCGGTAAAGGTGTTGTTGCCATTATTCCTGTACAACCGGTCACTTGTATAAGGTGTTATGAATTGGGTATCGTTGTCTCCACTGATATATTGACCCCTGACATGCCTGGCATTTGACGGCTGGTTCATGACATAGAGGTCAATAAAGCCATCCTTGTTGTAATCGAAAAAAGAAGCCTGGACAGTGTATCCGCCATTGTCAATGCCATACTGCCTCGCGGATTCAGTGAACGTCAAATCTCCATTGTTGATGAAAAGGAGGTTCCTCCGGTCTTCAGGGCGTTCAGTGTAGCCGAACTTGCAGACATAGATGTCCAGGAACCCATCCTTGTTGATATCGATCAGCGACACACCCGATGACACCCTGTCACTGTGGACCTGGATTCCGGACGCTGCCGATATGTCTTCAAATCTCATCTTCCCTTTGTTCACATAAATGGCATCTCCTTCAAAATTTGATGTCAGGACAATATCCTGCAGTCCATCATTGTTCAGGTCGCCGATGGCCACACCCCCGCCATTGTAGACTGAATCCCAGATAAAGTGATTCAGCATATTGGTCTCATTGACAAGGTTCTGGAACGTGATCCCTGTTGAAGAAGGATTCAATAGTGTGAATTGCTGGAGATTTCCGTTAGACGAAGAGTCTTCCTTGTTACATGATATGAGTAAAAAAAACAGTAAGAGTATTGGTGTGTAGTTCCTCATTCTAGGTGTACGGATTGATAATTTAGAACTGTAAAAGTAAAGAAGACTAACGGAAAATTCTACTTGCACAGAAAAACAAATTGTCGGATAAATCAACTTTTTTTAGGCGGCTTAATCAACATTTTAATATATTTGTGGATAGAAAATGAAATGTCCTGTTATGATCGATAAAAATCTCAAGTATTTAAGGCAGAAGAACAAAATTTCACAACAACACCTGGCGGATGCGATGGATTTACCTCGAACAACGCTCGGTGATTATGAGCGTGGTAAAACGGAGCCCAACATCAGCATGTTGATCAGACTTTCAGAGTTTTTTGATGTTAAAGTTGATGACCTGATCAGCAGGAATCTGAGCCACGATGACCTGGAAATTGTGCGCAACAAGGATTTCAGGGTTCTCGCCATTTCTGTGGACAGCAGCGACAGGGAAAATATAGAACTTGTGGACACAAAGGCAGAAGCAGGTTATCTCGATGCCTATCACAACCCTGAATACATTCGTGACTTGCCAAAGATCCATTTCCCGAATTTACCCGCCGGGACATTCCGGGGTTTTGAGATCCGGGGCGATTCCATGCTGCCCATGGAACCGGGAAGCATTGTTATCAGCAGGTATGTTGAAAGACTGGATGATGTGAAGCATGAAAAAACATACATTGTTGTCAGTAAGTCGGAAGGCCTGGTGTATAAACGTGTCCGTGTCGATCGACCACAGAAAAAACTCATATTGATCTCCGACAATGAGCTATACCTGCCCTATACCCTCGATTTTGAGGAAATCGATGAACTCTGGGAGTATTTTGCCCACCTCAGTTTTTCAGATGCGAAAAGATCTTCATCTTCACTCATTGAAGAAAAACTGAATGATATCCAGTTGAAGGTTACGGCGCTCACAAATGAAGTCCTGGACTCATAAGGCGAAACCCTTGTCCTTGTAAAATATATTCCTGGCCCGGGCCATAAGACTTGAAATGATCGAACAATTGCTGTATCTGATGGCGGTGTCAAAAAGCCGGATAGCCAGTATTAGCCCTTGCTCTCTATCACAGGTTGAGGAATGGTTTTTGTATTAGAGCGCCATATTTACAGTTTTTACCCCTTTTCCAGCGATGAATCGAGTCAAGTTTGCAAACTACTTTACAAAACCTCCTGAATCCACAAAATTTTGCTTTTCGAAATAGTGGCGTGAATAGGGGTGATCTGTCTAAACAATGAATTTAAGAACTAAAACCGTTAATAATGAGAATCCTATTGACTTCCGTGATTTGTCTTCTTATAGCAGGCAATACTTATTCCTGGGGCACCCCCAACAATCTTGATCCGGATAAGAAAAAGCTTGTCCTCATCGAGAACACAGACATCACGCTTTCCCTCGTTGATGAATATCAAAAAGATGTTTTCCTTTTCGCTGATTACAATTTGAGCGAGAAAACATTGAATATCAAAACAAAGAATGTGATTCACTATATCCAGTTGTTCAACGCTGATAATCAGCTGGAATTCCAACTTTATGTGGGCAGTGACCATGTCAGGATCAATAAAAGCCTGATTGAAAGTGGCGATTACAGGTTGGCTTTTTTGATCAATAATGAGGAACATCTTCAGTTCATTTCACTCAATGTGAATGCCTGATTTGAAACCCAAGTAAAAAATAAGTTCATATATTTTAATACTTAGCAACAGAGTGTCAAAGGATACTCATCTTCTCAAAAACAGGAGACACTATATCCGGATAAAACTGTAAGTGTTTTCATAAGGTGTGTTAGCCGATATAAATAATTGCTTGTTCTCCTGTTTTTTTCTTTTTTACCTGCTCAACCCTGCCAAGATCCTTTGGTAGGTTTCTGTATTTAATTCCATTTCGTCCCAATTCTCCTTGATGTCATCCCGGGTTCTTATGATATTGAGAATATTCCTTTTTTCAAGAGTGTTGTCATACTTGGCTGAACCGTGATCGCTTTGAATGACCACGACAGCATCTTCGTTCAGTTTTTCGATCAAGTTGAGAAACTCACAAATGATGCGGTCACAATACTTAAGTTCTTCAATGTAACTTTCATGCGTATCCTCAGTCCCGATCAGTTGGCCTGAAGCATTAAAATTATTAGGAGAATGCGGCATAATAAAATGCGCATAGACATAACGGCCTCCCTTATGCCCGGTCTGCGACATAAGTTTGTCCAAAACAAGTTTGTTGTACTTGTGGATCTTCCTGCCCCTCACTGATTTTGCAATGACCCCTGCCGTGCTTTTGCTCAGCAATAACCGGCCA
>JBFKJL010000204.1:0-4943 GCA_041631795.1 Saprospiraceae bacterium
CATTATGGCATCTTCCGTTGAAGCGGTATCCCCGGCAAATTCCGGGCTCCTCCGGAATATCTTCACCTTGGCCAGGTCAAGGCTCTCCATGGTTTGGGCTATGTCATCACAATCGGTCGACACAATGACATCACTGATTTCCCTGGAAGCCTCCAGGGCATTAAGGCACCAGGCGATGAGTGGCTGACCATAAAAGAGTTTGATGTTTTTGAGTGGGATAGACTTTGACCCGCACCGAGCGGGGACAAATGCGACAACGCGCCTCATATTTTGTCGTATTTAAGTTTGCTGCGCGTGTTCAATTCAACATCAAGG
This sequence comes from Saprospiraceae bacterium, assembly GCA_041631795.1. Lineage (GTDB taxonomy): Bacteria > Bacteroidota > Bacteroidia > Chitinophagales > Saprospiraceae > JBFKJL01. Next base: position 316 of record JBFKJL010000204.1, read on the forward strand.
ACGGGTTTGGCCTTCAGTGTCAGGGAGGCATAAGTCGCATTCAGATCCCTGACCAGTTTCTGTAAGCCAGGCACTTCGAGGGAGGCAGCGTGATCGGTTCCTTTCATTGTCCTGTCTATTGTGAAATGCCGTTCGATCCACTCAGCTCCAAGGGTATAAGCGGCATTATCAATAGCTATTCCCAGGTGGTGGCCTGAATATCCTATTGCCTTGACCCTGTCCCTGTACAATTGCCTTAAACGCGTGATTTCAAGCAGGTGAACATCATCGAAGGCACAAGGGTATGCGGATGTGCATGCGTACAGGACGAGTCTATCCATCACTTTAAATCTTTCAGCAATCCGGATGATCAGGGCCTCTTCTTCCATGGTCGTCATGCCCAGGGAAATATGAACAGGGCCCATGAAATCTGCAAAAATAATTTCCAGAAGGCTTTTATTATTATTACAGGCGGATGGGATCTTGATGTATGCAGGAGAAAGCGCAATCATTTCAGCAGCGGAATGCTCATCCCACACAGATACCGCGTAGCTCACGCCAAACCCATGAGCATAAGATTGAAGCGATGCATGTTGATCTGCATCCAGCTCCAGGAATTCCCTGTGTGCGCCATAGGATTGTCCAAAAGCGTGATGGGCATCGGGATGCGGGGCATTGTACTTGTCCTTTGACAGGAGCGCCCTGGGATTTCGCTTTTGAAATTTCACAAAATCAACCTTGCATTGTGCAGCTAAACGGATCAATTGCATGGCTTGATCAAAATCCCCGTTATGGTTGCACCCGACTTCCGCTGTGACGACCGGTTTCTTATAGGCTATCATCTCCTTGAGTTTAGTGCAAGGTAATAACAAATTTGAAAAATTATTGTCCGGAGGAGGAGCCCTCAGCCATCATTTGAATAGCGGTGTTGATGGACATGACCGGATAAGTCTCTTAATAATTTACAAAGCAGTGACTGGCCGAACCTTCAAGATCGGCCCGGGGTAAAACATTCAAAATTATGGCCTAATCCTCAATCAGAGCATTGATCTCGATATCCTGCTCTCCAGAGAGATAGTTATCGAGGGCTTCTTCAATGGTAATTCCTCGCACCTGGTCAATGGATTCGCTGACTGTATCATACACCAGTTCGACATAGAAATCATTGTAGGAATACAGGTGGATGACGATGTTACCCTTGTAGAAGTGATCAATAAAAAAACCGTACCTCAGGATTTCCTCTGCCCTCAACATAATACTGGACTGGTTGAAGAAGGATAAAGACAAATAACTCTCATAAGGACACATTAGCATAAGTTTTGATATGTTTAAGGTAGCATTATTTTAAAACTTTTCATATTAAATAAACTTTAAATATGAATTTTTTTAAAAATCCTGTGGCCGGGTCTATTTTATACAGGGAAGATTTCAGGATTTTCCGATAGTAAGGTGGAGCATTTCACCTGGCCGAACTTGGGCAAGGTTACTCACATCAGCAGTTGAAAAATTTGCAATCCTCGGATATCCACCGGTGACCTGGGCGTCTACCATAAGCGCCATGAGCCGGCCATCGGGCATTGCCTGGATGGTGCCCGGAACAATGCCGGAGGAGATGAGACTGTGATCTGAACTCAGACGGACCAAAGGTCCCTCCATCACGTATGCCATCCTGTTTGACTGGGCAGAGAGGATGACATCGATCCCTGTATCCAGGTCGTCCCTGCTCTGTAGCGTGAGCCATTCCCATTCAGGTCCGGGTATAAGGCGATAGCTGGTTTTTATCTGACGACACACGCGTTGCCAGGGGGCAAGTGATGTTGGCCTGACCCCTGTTTCCGGATCAACAGAAAATTTCTCTCCTTTGCGCAGGGCTCCACCGGGAATCAATCCGTTATTCTTTAAGGTGACCGGACTCGCGGATCCCATCCATTCATCGATCAGCCAACGGCCCCCAATGGCGAGGTAGGCCCTACACCCCCTGGTCATCTTTCCAAATGTCATGACGGCCTGTCCTTCAATGGTATGGGTTATGCTGTGGTCTGCTTTTTTTGAATCAATGAACACATCCAGTTCTGCCCCTGTCACAGCAAAATGGCAAGACCCAAGAATCTTTAGTCGGGGTCCCATCAATGTCATTTCCAGAACAGGCGTTCCTTCGGGATTGCCGACCAGGGCATTGGCCTGCTTGGCGGAAATACTGTCAAAAGGCCCCCCAAATGGAACACCCAGCGCCAGGCCATGCAAGCGCGGCTTATCCTGAAAGGTCGTCATCAGTCCGGGATGGACAATTTCTATGTCGATCATTTTTTTCATCGACCAGGTCTCAACCTGTATTGTCCGCTGTTGAAAGCGGTTTTAATGGATTTGAACTGATTTGTCGTGACAGCCTTGAATTGCACTTTATCCCCCGGTAAAAACAAACACGGAAGTGCAGGGTCTTTTGACAATATTGGTATGGGTACCCGGCCGATGATTTGCCATCCGCCCGGAGAATCGATCGGGTAAATACCTGTCTGGTTCCCGGCAATGGCCACAGATGAGGCATGGACCCGTGTTCGCGGACTTTGTTTTCTCGGGCAGTACAGGGCGTCATCGAGGATCCCCATATAGGGAAATCCCGGCAGGAAGCCCATCATATAGATCCTGTAGAACCCGGACGTGTGCAGGTTGACAATCGTTTCCCATTTCAAACCCGTATGTTCCATAACGGCCTCGCTGTCCGGAGCATATTTCCCCTCATAGCAGCACGGGATCACGAAGTGCCTTCCCTCTTTCAGTTTACCTGGTTCATCTTTAGCCCTGGTGATGGTTCGAATCAGGTCTGTCACCGTTTTCCCGTCTTTTTCTTGATCAATAAGACCAACAGTCAGGGAATGGTACGCCGGGATAAGAAATCTGATCATCCCGGGGCATTCATTTCTCAAGGATTCTGAAAGTGCATGCACGCGGGCGTTGATGAGCGGATCGATCCTGGGTTCAAATTCGACAAGCAAAGCACTGTCCCCGAATTCCATTATCACTGGATCCCTATGCATCTCCTGAAATGGATATTTCGGCCCTTTTTAAAGCATCATTGATCAGTTGGACCACTTGGAACGCATTGCGGCCATCTCCATGAATGCAAATGGACTGGGCATGCATGGGGATCACCACATTTTGCATGGTCATGACTGTTTGATCCCTGGCAATAGATAAAACCTGTTCGACGACGTCATCCACATCTTCAAGCACACTGCCTGTCACTGAACGTGGAACGAGGCCACCAGCCATATTGTACCGTCTATCCGCAAATGCCTCAATGATAAATTCAATGTCACTCTGACCTGCAATTCTTTGGAGTTCACTTCCAGGCATACCCATGACGGCCAGATCCGGACCAAATGAGCGGACGGCATCAATGATAACTGCAGCCATGAATTCGTTGTGGAATGCCATATTGTACAAAGCACCATGGGGCTTGACATAGGCCAATGCACCTCCTTTACTTTCGACCATCGATTTAAGGGCGCCTACCTGGTAGCGCACCAGTGCCTTTAATTCGTCGGGGGCAATGTTCATTTCGCGTCTCCCAAACCCTGGAAGATCAGGGAATCCCGGATGGGCACCGATCCGGACATTATGCATTAGAGCGATGTCGATCGTTTCATCAATTGTCAGGGGGTCACCACCATGGAATCCACAGGCAATATTACAGGAGCTGATCATTGGAAGGATCTCTGCGTCACGACCGATTTTAAAGCGTCCATAGCTTTCGCCAAGGTCGCAATTGATGTCGATTTTTTTCTTCATCATGTTTCAAAGCTATAACAATCCCACTGCTGTCACAACTCCTTTGGCACCAAGGATAATAGCGACCAGGATTACAGCGACACCAAGGACATTTGTCAAAATACTGTTTTTGTATGATCCCATGATCCTGGAGTCATTCATGATCCACATCAGGCATACGGCGATCACAGGCAGAAGGATACCATTGGCGACCTGGGCGAAAAGGATAAGTTTTGTGGGCTTGACACCAAGAGTGGATACAACAACACCGGAGGCCAGGACAAGCATCCATGTCATCCTGAAGCGATGACCCTTCATATCACCTGGCCAGTTAAAGACTTCAGAAGTGGCCAGGGCTGCTGCCAATGGCGCTGTAATGGCTGATGACAAACCGGCTGCAAGAAATCCAAAGGCCATGAATGTCCGTGCACCTGAACCGAGGACAGGTTCCAGCTGCCTCGACAAGTCTGTCATGTTTTCTATTTTGCCACCGGTCAATCCTGCAGCACCTGCAGAGGTGATCATGATGGTGAGCGTGATCGCACCGCCGGTGACGACGGAGATGACCGTATCCCAACGGCATGGCGACACATCATGCCGATCCGGCCATTTGCGTTTTGCCGCTGAAGCGTGAAGGAAAAGATTATAAGGCACCACTGTGGTGCCCATCAGGCCTAACACCATCATAATGGCATTTTCCGGCAACGATGGGACGAAGAGGTTTTGGCCAAGGGCCACCAAATCCGGTTTGACCATGATAGCAGCGGCAATAAAAACGATACCCATGAGGCATACAAGGGCGATGAGTGTTTTTTCAATCCATTTGTATGCTCCAGACATCAGCAAGACAAAAGAAAAAGCAGCAATGCCGAGAAGTCCCG
>JBFKJL010000205.1:0-4933 GCA_041631795.1 Saprospiraceae bacterium
CGGGTAAATACCATCGTGGTACCGATAAGCCTGACAGCCGCCTCAATAAGTTTCCGTCCATGTCCCGATACAACAAGCCTCAAAGTTGGGAAGCTGCGCGTAAATACCAGGAGGTCGCTGACAAACATGGCCTGACCCTGACTCAGATGGCATTGCAATTTGTAAATTCCAGAACTTTTTTGACGGCGAATATAATTGGCGCCACATCTGTGAAGCAATTGAAGGAAAATATAGACAGCATCCACGTGGAGCTTTCCAACGAATGTCTGAAGGATATCGAACGTGTGCATGAATCCATTCCTAACCCGGCTCCATAAATGTCAGTATTTTCGATCCTTGAAGTTGTGGCAACCCTTTCGGGCATAGGATGCGTTTATCTCCAGACCAGGGAAAGAATTGAAGCCTGGCCACTGGGAATTTTAAGTGTGTTAATTTCTTCGTTTATCTTTTTCCATTCCCGGTTATACTCGGACTTGCTGTTGCACATCATTTATGTTTTCCTCAATGTGTACGGGTGGTACAACTGGTCATCGCGCCAACGTGAATCCATACCGGCTCAAATCCTCGTTTTCAATTATAAGAATATGTTCCTGGCGGGAACAGCAGTCATCACACTATGCATCATCCTTGGATATACCATGGGGCGCTTCACCAATGCGGATCTGTATTATTTGGATGCTTTCACAACATCCGGCAGCCTGGTCGCCCAATACCTTCTTGCAAGGAAAGTGATTCAAAACTGGCTGTTGTGGATTGTGGTCGATGTTGTCGCCATTCCCCTGTACATTTATAAAGGGCTGTATTTCTTTGCATTGTTGTTCTTTATATATTTAGTGTTGTGTGCTTATGGATATTATCAATGGAATAAAGGATTGAAAAACTGCGGTGATGGAAATTGAATTTTGTATTTACACTATCGAAGAAGCCATTGTCGCCAGATCGTACGGAGTTCAGCGTGTGGAATTGTGCAGGGATCTCCATTTGGGCGGACTTACACCATTGGGTGAAGACATCCAGCGTTGTGTAGACATTGGTGGTCCTGAAACGCATGTCCTGATCAGGCCGAGAGAGGGAGACTTTAACTACGGGGAAAGTGAATTGCTCCAAATGAAAATCAGCATTCAGGAAGCTGCCCGTCATGGAGCATACGGTGTGGTCTTTGGGGTACTCGATGATATCAATTCCATAGATATTGAAAAAAATGCTGAACTTTTGAACCTCGCTGATCACCTGGGTCTGGAAACCACTTTCCACAGAGCCTTTGATGGTCTAAACGATCATGAGTCTGCCCTTGAACTGCTCATCGATTTAGGCTTCACACGCGTACTCACATCCTGTGGACGGGCCATTGCCTCAGATGCTGTTGAGACATTCAGGGCCCTGTCTCATATTTCCCGTGCACGGATTGAAGTTATGGCCGGAGGAAATATTCGACCGGAAAATGCACACATATTTTCAGGGACAGGTGTCAATGCGATCCATTTTTCTGTGTCCAATTACCTCGATAGAATGAATGCCGATCCATCCTTTGATCTGGATATTGATACTGAAAAGATCGAGGGGATCCTAAATGCCATTAAAGTTCCATGAACAAGGTTTTAAGGGGCGAGGTTTTATTGTTCATTGGTCATGAGGAGTTGATTATCTTCTGTATTTTTATTCAAACAATCAAATGAAATGACAAGAGATGAAGTCATGAAGGCTCTTGAGTCTATGGGGTCTGAACAAACCAGGAAGATATTTTTCAGGCATGGCGCAAAGGAACCGCTATTTGGCGTGAAAGTCGGTGACCTCAAAAAGATCCAGAAAAAGGTGAGGAAAGATCACGAACTGGCCATTGAATTGTACGATACCGGCAATTCCGATGCCATGTACCTTGCCGGTCTCATTGCCGACGAAGATCAGATAAAAAAAAGCACGTTGGATGATTGGGCAAAAAAAGCTTCCTGGTACATGATCAGCGAATATACAGTGCCATGGATTGCGGCGGACAGTCCGCATGGTCTGGCCATGGGTCAAAAGTGGATTCGCTCAAACCAGGAGAACATTGCTTCTGCAGGATGGGCCACTCTGAGCAGTGTGCTCTCAGTCACAGATAATGAACTCCTGGATATGGGATACTTTTCAGAACGTCTTGATGAGGTGAGGGAAAAAATCCATTCAGCGGCCAATCGTGTGCGGTATACCATGAATGGATTTGTCATAGCTGTGGGCTCTTATTGTCCGGACCTCGCTCAAAAAGCCATGAATGTCGCCCGGAATATTGGGAAAGTCGATGTCAACCTCGGAGAAACAGCATGTAAGGTTCCACTGGCCAGTGACTATATAGCTAAGATCATTAAATCAGGTCGGGCAGGGAAAAAACGTAAAATGGCCAGATGCTGATCCATATACTTAATGGGGATGCACTTTATGAAAGGTTTCCATCGAATATTCCGGGTGAGCGCATCATCATGCGTGAAGCTCTGATAGAGGGTCCCTTGCCAAGACTTCCCATGACTGAGTTTTTCGAGATCCGGGCGCAATATTTTGATGACACATATCCTGATGCTCCCTATGTCTACAGGAAAGATGTCTTAGGCGAAATGAATAAGATCTGGTCAGCCACGGCATCTCATGAGTTTGTACTTTGGTTTGAAGATGACCTTTTTTGCCAGATCAATTTATGGTTTTTGGCATATGGCCTAAGTGACTTAATCCAACTCAAGTCATTCAGTTTGGTCAAGGCAGTAGCGGATATGGCTTATGGTTTTGGCGGAATGGACTATCGCCAATTATCACGCGCTTTCAACAACCGCATATACGTTGATGAAGCAAGGATCAGAGACCTGGCGAATCTTTGGGTAGCGTACAGGGATGAAGATTGGCAAGGGATGAAATCCTTGGTTCCATCACTGGACGATGTCATGATCAATCTTGAAGTGACAATTAATTGCGCTATGAACAACAGGGCTTTCTATCGCAAGCGCGGAAAATTGTACGAATACCTGAAAATGTTGCACGGGCGTTATGGAGCCAATGACTTTGTAAAACTGTTCAGGGATTTCCACAAGTCACGCCCCGAGTATGGACTCGGGGATTTGCAGGTCAAAAGGATGCTACAACTCCTTTAACCTTTTACCGCCCACTTGGGGATACAATTATTCCCCTGGAAAATTGTCATCGAACTCAATATTGATATTTACAGAGCATCCTCGGGGCATTATGCTTGATCAAAAGAGTTGTTCGTTGAATTAAAAATGCAAAATGCTTGTCAAAACTCAACAATAGGCCCCCGCGCAAACACTTTTACACTTAATTTTACACCACTTAAATTTGACTAACACGTACATGTTCCTTTTTGACTTTTAGGGCTGTACAATACTTTAACGCAATGAGAAATTTTATAACCTGCATTTGTTTGCTTGTCATGTCCCTGACTATATACGGACAATCCGCGGCAAGCGTTTCCGACAACTTTTCAATTGATTACGACCTCAGTGTGATTTCTTTTTTCCCCAATCCGGTGAAGGAAAAACTGAATATTTTATTTACCAACAAGGAGATAAAAACGGTTGTACTAACTGACCCGATGGGTGTCGAATTATTTCGAAAAAGATATGAAGACACATCATTCACGCAAATTGATGTCAACGATCTTCCACAGAACAGGATGTATATCTTGTACATTAGGGATGAGGAAGGGGCCACAGAAGTTTACAAGATCAATAAGGACATTTAGCATTCAGAACTTCGACATCAAGGATTTTCTGAAAGATTGATATTTTTCTTTATTTTCAATTGTCTGGTATAAGGCAATTGGGATGAAGGAAATCCAGCAAATATTACGACACTATGATGATAAACGGTCTTCAGGGATATCTATGGCCCTGGCTACCGTTGTTAACATCCACGGTTCTTCTTACAGGAGACCCGGAGCGCGTATGCTTATTTTCGAGAACGGCAATTGGACAGGAGGTATTAGCGGCGGTTGTCTAGAAGGAGATATTCTCAAGCATGCGTTGAAGGCGATTTACGAAGGAAAACCTTCAATCAGAAGATATGACACCACACAAACCGATAATTATGAAGTAGGGGTCGGCCTTGGATGCCAGGGTATTATTGATATTCTCATTGCGCCATTAAAGGCTTCTGAGGCTGAAACCCACTTTGAATATCTGCGTCAGGTCATCAAGAAGAGAAGTCCTTGTACATTGGTACAGGTATGCCTCAACAATTCCAAAATTCCCTTAAATGAAGGTCTCATCGTCGGTGAAGAAAGGGTAGGCGAGGACATTCTCAAATTCCTCGGTAAGAGTGAAGGGGCCCTGTTTGAAAAGTTTATGAGGGCCGCAGAAATGGAATCCCGTAGCATTTACTTCAATTTTTATGCTTCCCACGGGAAGGACCTCCACATCTTTATTGAGAAGTTTAAACCAGTGGTGCATCTCTATGTTTTTGGCGATAATTATGATGTCCACCCAATTGTAGACATTTGTTCCACCTTGGGTTGGAAGACAAGCCTTATAGGTAACCGGTACAAGATTTTCAAAAGGGTCCTGTCAACTGCTGACAATATTGTGCATTCAAAAGATCCATATCCCGATCTTGAAATTGATGCCTATTCAGCAGTCATTTTGATGGCCCACGACTATAAAACTGATCTTCGGAATCTCAGGCTTATGTCAGGGACAGACACCTTTTACATTGGCCTTCTCGGCCCGCGAGACAGGGGAGAAAGGTTGATGAGTGACCTTAAAAAATCAATGGGCACACTAGACGATGCACTCCTGCAAAAGGTTTACATGCCAACAGGACTCGATATAGGGGCTAACACTCCTGAGGAAATCGCAATCTCCGTGGTAGCTGAGGTCAATACTGTTCTGCGTAAAAGGAATGGCTCATTCCTCAGAGAGCGATCCACCCCCATACATCCGAGAACCTAGTTATTATA
>JBFKJL010000206.1:0-4928 GCA_041631795.1 Saprospiraceae bacterium
ATGATTCCGGGTGAGAGTTTTGAATAATTGATCGTTTCAATGACACTGTCAGTCCCCCTTGTGGAAATATCCGAAAGCTGGGCAGAGATCAGGCCGTAAAAGCCGATATATGCCATGAAGATGGCCACCGTAAAAACATCCGCCATGCTCCATTTGCCCATGTAGAAAATTATGACCTCGATCCATTTATGGCGGCGTGCCTTTTTTATATAGAGATAGACCGTCGACAACAACATCTTGCTGAAGGGCAGAATGATACTGAACAACAGGATCAGCACACCGACAACCTTGAGGTCAAAGGTGCGGCCCTCCAAAAGTGTCTGTGTCACTTCCACAATGCTCTTGCTTTGAAAATACACCACCTGTTCCCCAAACGCGATGTCCTGGTCCATGATGCGGAAATTGACTTCAGTCAGTCGAGCATCCAGGTCGATCATAGGCAGCAAGACCCCCAGGATGAGAAATACCGTGCTTATCGCGGTCAATAAGGACATTGTCAGGTTGAAAGAAAGATAGTGCCGTGCCAATATAAGTGTGATCAGCCCGGCAAAAAGACAACCCAGGATGAGATAGATCAAATCCCGGGATTCTTTTTCCAGGACTTCCAACCGGGCTGCTATAGCAGTATTGCTTTCCTCGAGTGAATCCATACCATACTTTTCATAGATCACAGATCGCCTGTCTGTCATTTGCTTGTATTGGTCTGCAAACAACATGTCACTGACCCGGGCACTGAGTTGTTTCTTGATCTCCGGGGTTTTCTTTTTCAACTCCGACATGAGTTGTTCCGAAAGCAACGGGATCTTGGATTTGAAATCCATCTGAACGATGGCATTTTCGATATTTTCCCTGAAAAGGGCCATGAACATCTTGTTCAGGCTCACCTTGCCATCATCATTGCTCTCCATCAGCATATCCACAATCTCTCCGGATTCAAAGTAGCGGGAGTACGCATCGTACAAAAAGGCTTCGATCTGTTTTTTTAGGCTGGCATAATCTCTTTCACTGAAATCAAACTCCCCGATCTCGCTCTCAATAACGGTGAAGAGTTTTTCCTTCCACAGGTCGAGATTGAATAGCCCGTATTTGACCTCATTGATCTCCCCGTAATCATACTTGACTGCAGTGATCTCCCGGTAGGTCTGAAACAACTCAAAGCCTTTTATCCCCGAAATGACGAGAAGAATTGTGATAAGTGCAATAAAACTATAGCGCATAAAAATGTGACATGTCCCAATAGTAGATCGAATATAGAGGGAAAATGTTACAATAAACCCTGATCTTTTGGTGGTGTGTGCCTGGTTCCTTTTAAAAAATTAACCAATCTTCCGCCCCATAAGGCTTAATGAAGTATCCAATGTGGTACAATCCCGTCATTCTTTACCCGGGTGATCGACTTATTGAATTTATACACCCATGATTCCGTGTCCCGTCCCAATCCAAAAGTGATCCAGGATATGTCTATATTCGATAAAAAAAGATGACCGACACACCAGACCTGCAAAAACTCCGCTACCCCATAGGCAAATTCAAGGTACCCGAATCATACAACAGGACACTGATCAACAGCTGGATCCGGACCATTGAGGACTTCCCCCGTAAACTTCGCAACACTGTGGAAGGATTTTCAGAATCACAATTCGATACACCCTACCGTCCCGGAGGTTGGACAGTGCGGCAACTCATTCATCACATTGCGGACAGCCACATGAACAGCATTATCCGCTTTAAACTTGGGTTAACAGAGGATAAACCCACGATCAAGACATACAGGGAGGATGCGTGGGGTGAAATGATCGATAACAAAACTGCAGAAGCTGGGGTGTCCTTACGGATCATTGAGTCGGTACACACAAGATGGGTCTCCATTATGAAGAATATGACAGATGCGGAATTTGACAGGGAGATCAAACACCCTGAATGGGACAGAGATTTCGGCCTAAAGTTCTATGCAGCGCTGTACGCATGGCATTGTGATCACCACCTGGCCCATATATTGAGTTTAAAGAAGGAGAAAGGATGGTGATGATCTGCCCTGGAGATCCCGCTTCCGGCTTTTAACCGGAGCGGAATTCTTTTGGGTTCAATTAATCTTCGTCGAGAATTCTTGAAATGCGGCTGTAAAAGAGGATTAAACCAAGTCCGCCACCGACAAAAGTCATTGATATAACACCCGTGGCATCTGGCAGCCTGAAAACCACTTCAAGGAACAAGCCTATAAGAAACCCGAGGCCTATGCCCACGATGAGCATGCCGTATTTCAATGCATTGGATTTGTCGTCCAGTTTTTTGCTGGCAAATATTTCAGCCGATTGACCGCTTTCGATCAGGGCCATCCTCTCGGAATTCCTTGATTTGAAGAACATGTAAACGAAAGTTATGATGGCGCCAAAGAATCCGACAATGGCCAACATGGGAATTAAAATTTCTGGTCCGTGCATAATTGTTTGATTTTGCACTATGACGCCATTTGTCGAAAACCGGTTACACTTCATTTAAAATTTCCGAAATTTAAGTGACTTAAACTTGTAACCGGTCACTGGATGATGACGTCTTAGTGGCACCAAAACGTTGGATGGAAACAGAGCGGCAACTTATTCAAAGCATTCTAGAAGGAGATACATCAGCTTTCCGACGGCTTGTGGAAGCACACCAAAGCTATGTGTATTCTGTCTGTTATTCGGTTGTGAAGAACAAGGCCATCGCTGAAGAAGCGGCTCAGGACACCTTCATTAAAGTGTACCGCTCTTTGAAAAAATATAAATCTGAATCAAAGCTGACGTCCTGGATGTACAGTATCGCCTACAGGACGTCGCTGGACTATATCAGGAAGCAGAAAAAGACAGAAGCTTTAGATTCTGTTGACTACATGGTCTCTGACCCGTCGATGAACACACAAGAGAACCTGGAAGCAGACGAATTCTCGGTTTTGGTGAAACGCATGGTCAACAAGTTGCCCCCGGAAGATGCTGCCTTGATACGCATGTTTTACTTCGAAGACATGAGTGTCCAGGAACTTGCAGATATAGCAGGGATCAGCGTGAGCAATGTAAAGGTGAGGCTATTCCGGATACGGAAGAAATTGCACAATTTTTTTCAAGACAGCAATATTGTTCTTGAAGAATATTAAAACAAACAATATGGATAATAACCTGGAAAGGATTTGGCAATATATTGACGGGGAGATGACACCCGATCAAATGAGGCGTTTTGAAACAGATGTCACGCTCGACCCTGGTCTTAAGGCAATGTTTGACAAAACGCTGAAAATACACACATCCCTGGGGCAAATGCCTGTTGACAAACCCTCCCCGGATTTTGCCCTGCGCGTGCTCCAGAATCTGTCGGCACGAAAGTCCTTTGATACGTCCAAAACATTCAAGGGTGTTTGGAAGATCCTCGTTCTCTTTGGGCTTACAATGGTTGTCCTCATGTTATCCACATTGACAGGACCTGCAGAGGGCGGACCGGGAATTGAACGCATTTCGGCTCTTAGTGGTGACATGATCAATGCATTATTGTCCGTTCAATCGTTAGGGCTTATGACCCTGGTTATTTTTGCTCTGACTGGTTTCACCTGGCTGGACGTCTTCCTTAAAGATCGCCTGATGCAAAAGCATCTTATTCGTTCATGACGAGATTGTCATAAATGGCAACCCTTTCAAACAACGCATTGTATCTCTGAATGAAAACCTTGTGTAGGGAATCCACCTGGTAGGCATCGTGACCTTCCTTGTCTTCAAACATGGTGATCCACGCATAATCATAGGAATTATCGACGACTGCTCTTGGCGTCATGGCCGGCGGGCCAAAATAGACCTGCCGGATGGATGGCGTTTTGGCCAGGTCATACATGCCGGTCACAAATGCTTCCTTCTCCTCTTCAGTAGCTTCCTCGCCAAACCAAAAGAACACGCTGTGGATAAAGCCGATCTTTTGTTCTTTCACATTAGTTGAATCGGGTTTGTTGGCATGACAACTGAACAACAAGACTGCAAAAAACAAAACAGTAGACTTCATAAATCTAATTTTTAAGTGGATCCTTCATGTAAGTAAAGACAAGATGCACAAAGGCCTTGACACCCAGGATCATGCCCGATTCATCGATGTAGAAATCAGGCGTGTGGTGGTCCGGTGCTTCAAGGCTCGATATTTCCGGAGATTTTCCGCCTACCCTGTAAAACAAAGATGGAATCTCGTTGGCAAAGAAAGAAAAGTCTTCAGCTCCTGTCCGGGGCCGGGCGATAATGACATTATCTTCACCCGCTGCATCAAATAATCCTTTAATGACCTTTCGGGTCAAAACCGGGTCGTTTACTGTGACCGGTATGCCTCCCCCGATCTCGACCTCCGCTACAGCTCCGGCACTCTCCGCAATCCTGGTCGCAGTCGTCACTATCCGCTTGTGAATATCGCTCCGCATCCCGGCATCCAGGGTTCTTATCGTTCCGATCATCTCGACTTCCTCGGGAATGATATTACTTCTGAACCCGCCTTTGATCTTACCCACGCTGATCACGGCGGCGTGTTTTGTCAACTCCGTTTGCCGGCTGACAATATTTTGCAAACCCAAAATGATTTGTGCTGATACTGTAATGGGGTCAACACCTTGCCACGGACGCGAGCCGTGTGTCTGAACACCCCTGACCTTAATGACAAACCGGTCAGATGCAGCCATATAACCGCCAATCCTGTATTGTATTTTGCCAACATCAAGATTGGCGCCGATGTGCTGGCCAAACATCACCTCAATGCCATATTTATCCAGCAGTCCTTCTTCCACCATCAGTTGGGCTCCCCCTTTTTCACCGGGAGGGGGACCTTCTTCGGCTGGCTGGAAAACAAAAACCACCTTCCCCTTTAAGCGATCCTTCATCCCTGACAAAACGTGCGCCGCCCCGAGCAGCATGGCAATGTGCGTATCATGG
>JBFKJL010000207.1:0-4916 GCA_041631795.1 Saprospiraceae bacterium
AGGCTTTTCCTTACAATGAAGTCGGTTATGCTACCGGATTTGGAACGTTAAATCCCTCCGGGAACATCCTGTATTTTTCATCGAACAGACCAGGTGGATTTGGAGGATTTGACCTCTATGTCAGCTATTTCAAGAATGGCGCATGGACATATCCGGAAAATCTCGGCCAGGATGTCAACACACCTGGCAATGAAGTTACCCCCTTCTTTGATGGTGAAACATTGTTTTTCTCATCCGATTATCACTATGGCATTGGGGGCCTTGACGTTTTCAGCAGCACTGTTGAAGATGGTCTATGGAAGCAGCCTCAAAACCTCGGTAACGGGATAAATTCACCCGAAGATGATTATTATTTTTCCCAGCATCCACTCTCAGGAAATTACTACTTCACATCAAACCGTATAGGAGGCCGGGGAAGTCACGATATCTACATGGCGGTACAATTGCCTGGCAATGATCGGTTGATTGCAGACCTGGATGCGGAATCATCCATTCCTGAACCAGTGGAAGTTGAAGCGATCACTGCTCCCACGGTGCCAGACTTCGATAAAATAGCCACTGTCAGTGAAGATGAAATCGCAGAACCACGTTCTTCCATCAAAGTCGTGGATGTTCAGCCCGCGCAGGAGGAAGCAGCAAAGGGTGAATCCCGGGATATCATTCGTGACGAAGAGGGGCTTGTGGATTTCGACAAACTCCTGCCACCCAAGGCTGTTAAGATTGCAGGAGATGTATCAAACAGCTTTTCACTGGCCGGGGCAAAGATGATCGCCCTGGGCGAAATAGTCCGGACAAATTCCAACGTGTATTTCATTCAAATAGCCGCCCTGTTCAGATCTCGCGCCGATGTCAGGAAATTTGCTGGCCTGACACAATTTGGGAGTCTATACAAGCTTGTGGACACGCGGGCCACAAAAATCAAGTTGGGCTACTTCATGGACGAATACGAAGCCAAAGAAGTCCTTAGGAAGATCAAAAGTATGGGCTACTCTGATGCCTTCATCACCCTGGATCCATTGAACAATGGCCGTCTTGAACTGATCGATGTGTCGGATACCACAAAATCCAATGTATCGAGTTCAGGATTTTACAGCGACAATACGAATGGTATCCAGTACAAGGTGCGGTTGGCATCTTACGAGGATCCAATCTGGTTTGACATCAACAAGGTCAGTGACCTGGGGGTGATCGAACAGTGGAGCAAAGGTGACTGGACCATTTTCATCATGAGTGGCTACAGTACGCTGGAAGACGCGAAGGCTGCGCGACTGGCTGCGAAGATCAGGGGATTCAAAGATGCCAGTATCGTCATCGACAATAACGGGTTACTTGAAAAATATGAAGAATATTGATTTTGTAAATGAATTGAATTAGCATGAAAAGCCGGGTGACAGCATCCGGCTTTTTTAATGTATCCTGTCGCCCCGCAGTTCGAGGGATTTCATGATCTCAGCTTCGTGGGCAAGATATTCCATCCATCTGGATTTAACTTTTTCCGGCTCCCCGTAATGCTTGGCCAGATCGATAAATAGCCTGTAATGCCCGGCTTCAGAAACCATAAACTGGTGATAGAAATCTTTGAGTTCATCAGCACTGATGTACAGGGAAAGCAATCTGAAGCGCTCGCAACTCCGTGCTTCAATCAGGGCACACGTCAGCAGCTTTTCGATGAGTCTTTGATCACGCGATCCGTCTTTTTTCTGGAAAGCGAGGAGTTTATTGACATATTCATCCTTGCGCTGCCGCCCGAGTTTCAGGTGGCG
The DNA here is from genome assembly GCA_041631795.1 of Saprospiraceae bacterium. Classification (GTDB taxonomy): domain Bacteria; phylum Bacteroidota; class Bacteroidia; order Chitinophagales; family Saprospiraceae; genus JBFKJL01. The sequence continues at coordinate 1,764 of JBFKJL010000207.1, forward strand.
TTTTGACAACTCTCGCAGAACCATTCTGAAGTGTCCCCATTCTTCTGTGACGATAGGTGCGAGTTCGTGCACCATGCGTTCTTTATCCGGGTATTGCTGGATGAGAGAAATACATGATGTTGCTGCTTTTTGTTCACAATAGGCATGATCTGTCAAAATGTCTTCAAGGGACATTTCTGCCAGATTGACCCAACGCGGATCTGTGGGCAATTTCAGGCCCAGCATCACTTTTTCATTTTTTCCAGACATTGCAGTTGATTTCTGATCAAATTTATATTGAAAACATTGTATGATTCAATACCTTCTTCCCATACGATGCTGATCTTATAGATATCCTTTTTCTTTAATTCCTTGACTTCAAACTTGTCGAGATTGTAGGTGCCTTCGTAGACTGTTTCTTTTGATTGACGCCGGACTTTTCCCTTATCCCTGTCAAGGTTATACAGGATGAGTTCGGTGTCGTCCTCCAAAAAGACTTTGGCCATGGCGCCCTTTTCCAGATCCCCGTAACTCGATTTCGCTTTCTCTGAATTGATGACAAAATTAAGAATAAGAAAGGTATTCTTGCCGACCTTGACCACATGTGCCCGGGCTTCGATCAGGGATTTGTTGCCCAGCCATTTCCGAACATTGGGCGGTGTGTGGGTAAAAAACAAGCCTTGTTCAAACTCGGTCGTCTCCAGACCTGAGATAGCTTTATTGGAGCTTTGCCTAGTGGAGCAATCAAAGTCAATGTAAGCGTCTTCTTCCGGCGTTTTATTGCTATAAGGCACAAAAACAGAACGATCCTGGGCTCGTGCAAAAGTCGATAAAATACCAGCGAGGACGATCAGCGGTAAAATAGCCCGATGGCGGTAATAGCCTGATCGGAATTTAATTTGAAAAGGATATGTTCTTTTAAATATTGACATATTGTGCCTCTAAGACGGGTCAGGATCAAAATGACCCGGCGTTCGGCAAAGATAAAGACAATACAATAAAGTCTTATGGATAAAATTACCTTCGACATCTGACTTTATATTAATCATAAGTTATACATTTACAGGATCATAAACATCACTATTATCTATAATCTTATCGCCATAGGAGGTTTGGACTTAAGGATCTGGGATGTCATCGATGTCCTGGTATTTGCCTACCTCATTTATATCGTGTATCGCCTGACGAAGGGCACCGTGGCCTTTAATATCATCATTGGAGTCATTTTATTTCTTCTCGTATTTGTGGTGGTCAGGGAATTGAATATGCGTATGCTCCAATCCCTCCTTGGGGGGGTGGCATCCATAGGCGTTTTGGCCCTCATTATCATCTTCCAGCCCGAAATTCGGCGGTTCTTGCTCCTTTTAGGAAACACAACCCTCAAGGGCCGACTGAAGTTCCTTGACAAGTTTTTCGGCCAGGCTGTCAGTGAAACTACCGAAAAAACAAACCAGGTCATTCAGGAGATCATAAGTGCCCTCAGGCAGTTGAGCAGGGACAAGACAGGAGCCCTCATCGTTTTAACAAAGAAAGAAGAAAACGCCTTGGTGGACACAGGCAAGATTGTTGATGCACGATTGAGCAGAGAGCTGATTGAGAATCTATTTTACAAAAATGCACCTCTTCATGATGGGGCAACGATCATCAGGCATGACAAGATCCTTGCCGCCAGGTGTATCCTGCCGATTTCATCTAACAGCAATATCCCACCATCCCTCGGGCTGAGACACAGGGCGGCCGTCGGCGCTTCAGAAGCTTCAGGGGTCCTTGTCATTGTGGTTTCTGAACAAAACGGCCAGCTGTCCTATGCCAGTGACGGCAAGCTGTACAACAATGTCACTTTTGATGAACTCAAGATGAAGATGAATAAATTCTATACCAGTCTATAAGATATTACATTTGCGAAAAAATTAGTCATATGGAAGCAGTACAATCCTATATTTCAAAGAACAGGGACAGGTTTCTCGATGAGCTGATTGAGTTTCTCAAAATACCTTCAATCAGTGCAGATCCCGCCTATAAGGATGAGGTCCGCAAAGCCGCGGAATTTCTCAGGCAAAAGATGGAGGAGGCCGGTCTTGACAAAACACGGATATACAAGACCAAAGGCCATCCCATTGTCTATGGTGAGAAGATAATCAATAAGAAATGGCCCACAGTTTTGGTTTACGGACACTATGATGTCCAGCCACCGGATCCATTAGACTTATGGTCCAGTCCGCCATTTGAACCTGTCATCAAGAAAACAAAAAAACATCCCAAGGGGGCTATATTTGCCCGTGGTTCATGTGACGACAAGGGACAATTGTATATGCATGTCAAGGCATTTGAAGCTTTGCATAACACGGGATCTCTCCAGTGCAATGTCAAATTCATGATGGAAGGCGAAGAAGAGGTCGGTTCTGAAAATCTGGGAGTTTTCTGTGAGAAATACGTCAAAAAACTATCCTGTGATGTGGTTTTATTGTCAGACACTTCGATCATTGCCAATGATATCCCTTCCATTACTGTAGGTCTCAGGGGTTTAAGCTATGTGGAAGTCGAGGTGACAGGCCCAAATAAGGATCTTCATTCCGGAGTCTACGGCGGTGCCGTGGCAAACCCGGTCAATGTATTGTGCGATCTGATCGCCTCACTTCATGATAAGAACAGGAAGATCGCGATCCCTGGATTTTACAAGGATGTCCGGAGAGTCAGCGAAGCGGAGCGCAAAGCGATGAACAAGGCCCCTTTCAAGATTACGGAATATAAGAAGGAACTGGGGATAAAAGATGTTATGGGCGAAAAAGGATACACAACGCTTGAACGGACCTCAATCCGTCCTACGCTTGATGTCAATGGCATTTGGGGAGGATATACCGGTGAAGGGGCGAAAACAGTTTTGCCTTCAAAGGCTTTTGCAAAGATCAGTATGCGCCTTGTACCGGATCAGGATCCTGACAAGATCACGAAGTTGTTTTCAGACCACTTCAAGAAGATTGCACCGAAAAGTGTACACGTTGAGGTCAGGCCGCATCATGGCGGTCAACCTGCAGTGACGCCCACAGACACCCCTGAATATCAGGCTGCATTTTTAGCTATGAAAAAAACATATGGGAAGAAACCCATTCCTTTGCGTTCTGGAGGAAGTATACCTATTGTGGCTATGTTTGAAAAGGTAATAGGGGTTAAATC
>JBFKJL010000208.1:0-4903 GCA_041631795.1 Saprospiraceae bacterium
AAAGCGGCATTGACCATAAATTGGAACTGATCCACTGCTGCTGAACCATAGCCTTTACGCCATGAGAAGCCAGGCCTTAGCGTCCGCTGTTTGGTAAGATATTCAGCAGAAAAGTTGGCAAATCCTCCATTATTTCCTAACCCAATCCCATAATTAAGATCAACTTTCGTTGTCTGACCATCAAAACTTGCATCGCCATCAGGATCCAAAACTCGCTGTTTGCCACCAACATTAAACAGGGCATCTCCGTATTCTTCTTCATAATTCTCCCCTACCGCTGTACTGTAAGCCCCATGGGTCACACCTCCCGTAACACCATCTGTCTGATCTTTCAAAACAATATTTATGACGCCGGCGATGGCATCGGAACCATATTGGGCAGAGGCTCCGTCTCTGAGTACTTCAATACGCTTGATGGCATACGTCGGAATGGCATTCAAATCAGTTCCGGTATTTCCACGCCCTCTTGTACCAAAAACATTGACCAGAGAGGATTGGTGCCTTCGCTTGCCGTTTATCAGAACGAGGGTCTGATCCGGACCAAGACCTCTGAGCGATGCCGGATCAATATGATCGGCTCCATCTGAACCCGATTGTTTTGTGGCATTGAAGGAAGGGGCTGCAAATTGCATTATCTGATTTATTTCGACCTTGCCGGTGGAGTTGGCCAGCTCGGAAACATCCAGCACATCTATGGCAACAGGCGAATCGGTTGCAGTTCTGTTATAGCTCCTTGATCCGACCACCTTAATTTCACCGAGTGTGACACCCTCTGAGAGTGTGATATTGATGACTGATTGGTTCCCTACTTCAACTTCCTGCGTCACAAACCCCGTATAACTGAACGAAAGAACAGCGCCCGATGGGACATTGATTGAATAATTCCCATCCAGGTCAGTAACGGTCCCGTTTGTAGTGCCTAATTCCAATATATTTACGCCGATCAGTCCTTCATTATTGACATCAGTGACTTTACCGGTCACGATTTGAGCGTTTACCAATACGCAGGAGAACAGGGTGAGAGATAGAGAGATAATGGTTTTCATGTTAAGTTATTTTGTTATCAATACTTAGAAAGATAGGCAAATTTGAAATAAACGATAGATAATCTGACTGCTCATTTTAAATTTTATAAAAAGTGATCAGTCCATTTGAATCAGTGTCCTGGTATCTCAGAAAAAATATTCCCGGTGACAAGTCCTGAATATCCAGGACATTGTCTCCAATCTTTAATTTAAACCTCTTAAGAAGAATACCATTTACATCCCAAATGGCAACATTTCGATTCAGGGAAGGATTATAAACGGTCAGCTTATTGGAAACAGGATTTTCCATTAAGTGGAGGTATTCAGACTCCGGATCCTTTAAAGAGGATGCAGAGTCATATATTTCGCAGGAATATTCCCAGGGAGCAAGTTCTACAGGTTCTGATGGAACAAGGCTTACTTGTGCAAAACCGGGAAACTCCGGACCATACCTTTGGACATGGAAAGTTTGATTGAACCTGGGTGTGCCACCCTGTAATATGGGATGACCGTTGCTGTTCACAGGGTTTACATATTCCCATATTATTCGGTGATCTTCAGTCACTTCAAAAAACCTGCCTTCCCGCCCTTCACAAATGAGTATGTTGCTATTGGGAAGCATTTGCGCACTGGACATAATATCTGAATAGAATCCGGGAGAAGTATATGTCCAATCCATTGTCTCAGGTCCGTATGGTTCGTTCTCCATCAGTATGTATGAATGGTCGTGATCAACAGGTAAGGTCCAATGTTCAACACGAGACCGGTCATCGGTGGCCTTGTTGTTGAAGACCATTAACCGGTCATTCGAAATCCAGGAAACGCTGTGCGGTTCGAAGAACCTTTGATCAGATGCGAGTCCCCTGCCATAGGCATGCGGATTTCCAAACCGGTAAAGGATATCGCCTCCCTTCCCTGCACTACCCCCTTCATGTCCCGCAGCTTCGGCAATGGAGGTAGAGTGATCTATGATCCATATCTCGCCGAAGTTCCTTGAGCTGACAACTATCTGATCCAGGGATTCATTATAATCTATTGCATTCAGGTGAAACCAATCCCTGGTATCTGGTTTATCGAGTCCATTGAAATTAATATTGATCAATTCCGGATGCCCGGCTATTACACCATAATTCGCTTTGGACGGATCATGATCTTGAATGATATGATCCACCAATCTCCATTTCCAAACGATATGGTAATTACCATGTCCTGCAGGTTCTAATTCAAGGATCATCTCTGACCAGACTTCACCCTCGTATGCCCATCCGAGTTCCTCTGCCTCGGATTCTACAATGGCTTGCCAACACAATGCAAGAAAATTTCCGTTTGGCAGTGGTGCGATATCATGATGAGAATGTACTTCAACATTCGCTAATTCCGCAGACCAAATCAAGGCATTCGACCAGTCAAATATTTCAAACCGCCCGCCAAGGCCTCCTCCACTGAAATTACCGGATATCCTGGCCGTCCTCAGCAAGTGACCGTTTTCAAGTAAATACACACTGCTTCCGGGCAGATGTTGACTTTCCCACTCATTCACTTTATACCCGCAATTATCGATGAGATAGGTGTGCGTATTGTTGCTGAATAAAGTGTATCCCTGAAATGATTCGGGGGTATTAAAGAACAATCCCACTGTTTGGACCTGGCTCCAAGCCGTATTGTACATGAAAAATAAAAGTAAAATGTGCAGCCTCAACCTGACCAAGTTATTTGTGTTTCAAAAGATTATAATGTTAACTATTTATATTCATAATTACGATTGTAAATTCACAAAATGTCCTGCACGCAAAATCAAATATTTCAAATGACCAGGCAGAATCAGGGCAGGAATTTTTTCAGCAGTCATTGGCTGGTATCCACGGGTAGCATGGGATTACGGGACAAAATGAGAGGCCTGATATCCGCCACTACACATTGCCTAAAACAATATAAATGACAATTGTGACCAATATTAGTGCATATCCCACTTGCTTTGTGAATCTCCACGGGACCATGTTCACTACCTTTAAGTCTTCAATAACGAAGTGATTTTTCCTGGGATAAAACTGCGATACGGCGTGCATAAAAACCACATTCAGCACAAATTCCACACCCCACAAATGGACGAAGTGCATATCGACCTTCAGGATAAAATTGAAGAGGATGTAAAACGCCAAACCAAAGCCCAGGCCTGCTTTGGCGCCTGCAGCAGAGACCCGGGGAAACAGAAAGGCCGCAAGGATCACTGTCCCCATGGGAATAAAGAAGATGCCGTTCAATTGCTGGAGCAACTGGTACAGTCCGGCGGGGGCATTAGCAATGAATGGTGCAATGCCGATGGCAAGCACGGCCAGGACAAATGACACCCATTGCCCGATACGGACAATCCTCCTGTCACCTGCACTTTTGTGGATGTATTTCTTGTATATATCTAAAGAAAATATTGTCGCCGCACTGTTCAGGGCACTGTTGAACGTACTGAGTATGGCACCCACTATGACAGCCACAAAGAACCCGAGCATCCACTGCGGCATGACCTTTTTAACAAGCTCTGGGTATACAGCATCCTGGTTTTCATAGAGTGACTCCCCAAAATAATAAAACCCGATCAACCCGGGCAGGACAATGACCAAAGGCATAAGGATCTTGAGCACACCGGTGAGCAGCAGTCCTTTTTGCGCCTCCTTCAGGCTGACAGCGCCGAGCACCCGCTGGATGATAGACTGGTGCATGGTCCAGAAATACAACTGGTTGATGATCATCCCTGTGAAAAGCACGGAAAAAGGAAGGATTGCTTCCCTGGATCCAGTCCCTACCGACGGTTCCCTGCTGATGACATTGAATTTTCCAGGTGCATGCTCGAAGACCTTGGTCATGCCATGGCCAATATGCCCGTCCCCTATCGCCACCAAAGCCAGGATGGGAACAAGGAGGCCTGCAACCAACAAGCCAAAACCGTTGATCGTATCTGTATAGGCCACCATCTTCAGGCCCCCAAAGATTGCGTACACTGCGCCGAGACTGCCCACAAGGACAACGGTCACCCAGAGGCCTCGAGCCTGTGAGACGTCCAATAACCCTGAAATATTGAAGATATTCTCGATGTTGATCGCACCGGCGTACAGGACGATCGGCAGCAAGGTCACCACGAAAGAAACGATCAGGATCATGGCCACGAGGGTGCGCGTCATACCGTCGAAGCGCTTGTCCAGGAATTCCGGTATCGTGGTCAATCCCATTTTGAGATAACGCGGGGCAAAGTACATCGCGGCGATCACAAGGGCAATGGCCGATGTCACCTCCCATGTGATGATGATGGCGCCATTCCTGTAGGCGGATCCGTTCATGCCCACAAGGTGCTCGGTGGAAATATTTGTCAGCAACATGGAGCCGGCAATAACGATCCCTGTCAGGCTCCTGCCGCCAAGAAAATACCCATCCCGGGTTTCGAGATTGTCTTTTCGAAGCTTCCACGCAGAAAAAAGGGCCACGAAAGCGGTGAAGAGGAAAAATGTGATGAACTGAAATGCCATGCTTTAATATAATGTATACAAAATAATTACTTTCAAAATGTATTTATGTTTTGATTGCTGATCACCCCTGTGGCTATGACAAAAGTCTAATCTTCTTTGTGAATTGCTTTCACATTGACCTGGACTTATCGCCCTCTGAGGAAAGTCATTTTTATTTTGATACAGATCAGGGCATATTTTGAAGGCAAGATGTATACTGTATGCTCTAATTTAATGCAATGAAAAAGTTCTTCTTTTTTATCTCAATTATTACCATTTCTTGCGGAATTTTTTATCTGACCGGCTGTGAACCCGAGGAGGGCACCTGTGACAGTCAGGGTTCCGTCAACAACTCTTGGGTGGGTTCTGAGTTTGATGTCACAT
>JBFKJL010000209.1:0-4837 GCA_041631795.1 Saprospiraceae bacterium
CAATTGTGTCCATCGTTTTTGTCATCGTCCATCTGCACCAGGCATGGTCAGGGATTATCCTGGTCCACATATTCTTTGTTAGTGTCTTGTTTGGAACAATTGCTTACTTCACTCAATCCTTAATCCCTGGCATTATTGCCCACTTTATTATGGATTTTTGCAATTTTTCGTTCTGGTGGTCAACTCTGGGTATCCAGTTTGACAGAAGACCGATTGCAGAGACGGGCCTGGATACGCATCTCTTCATATGGGCATTCGTCTTGATGGGAAGTATTGGTTTATTCGCGCTTGTGATGTTCAGGGTGAGAATGACGAATAGAGAAATATTATCCTGATGAGATTTTCACAATTTTTTTAATCATTGTTCCCAGGACTTTGATGCGTTCAGCCTGTTTGAAACTATTGCTGCAGACTTTTTCACGGTATTAAAATGAAAACTTCGTCATTGACATTTATATTTATATTTTATTATACAGCTTTATGCGCATTACAAATATTATTATTACCGGTACCGGCAGTTTTACCCCAGGAAATATTATTACAAATCACGATTTTGCACAAAATAAATTCTTTGATGAAGGGGGGCGAGCTTTTGAGGCTTCCCATGAAGAGATTGCCGACAAGTTTAAAGCCATTACAGGGATCGAGGAAAGACGCTACATCGATGATGACCTGGTGGCATCGGATATAGGTGCTATTGCAGGACAACTTGCCATTGAGGATTCGGGCGTCGATCCTGAAACTCTGGATCAGATCATAGTTGCGCATAATTTTGGTGACGTGCAATCAAATACAATTCAGACCGATATCTTACCCAGCCTGGCATCGAGGATCAAGCAAAAGTTGGGGATAGTCAATCCTTCATGTGTGGCTTATGATGTTTTATTCGGGTGTCCCGGGTGGATACAGGGTATCATACAGGCAACAGCTTATATTAGAGCGGGTATGGCCCAAAGGTGCCTTGTTGTAGCTACTGAAACACTTTCCCGGGTTCTGGACAGGCATGATCGGGATTCAATGATCTTTGCGGATGGTGCCGGTGCTTGTGTCGTCGAAGCCAGGGAAGGAGATTCCCAGGAAGGGATTATTGGTATGGAGGCAGGGACATGGGCAGAAGATGAAGCATATTATCTCTATTTAGGCAAAAGTAATACCCTGGAAGCAGATCCAAGGGTGCGGTATATCAAAATGCACGGCAGGAAAATTTATGAGTTTGCCCTGACAAAGGTTCCCGGCGCCATGAAATCCTGCCTGGATAAAGCAGGCGTGGATATTGATGATGTCAAAAAGGTCCTGATTCACCAGGCCAATGAGAAAATGGATGAACAAATTATCAAGCGCCTCTTCAGGCTTTATCGAAAACGCGAGATTCCGGATGGGATCATGCCCATGAGCATTCATAAATTGGGCAATAGTTCAGTGGCTACGATTCCGACGCTTTTAGATCAAATACGGCGCGGCACCTGTAATGGGAATCATTCTATAGAAAAAGGTGATATTATTCTCCTTGCTTCAGTCGGGGCAGGGATGAATGTCAATGCCATTGTTTACCGATATTAATTCCCTGGACCACATTGTGTCCCTTGATTGCGGCATAGACTTTGGCTCTTATTTTTTTCTGATTGTGTTTGCATGAACAAATCACTCAATGCAAGTGGTTATATCTTTATGTGCAATATTATTCAAAGTGTATCTATGCTTGTTCAATATGGCACTACAGGAGCCTATTTGCCAGGTCTGCTAATTTTGATCGTTCTCCCTTTTCCAGATTGACATGGGCAAAGAGGTCATCACCCTTGAGCTTGTCGATGATGTAGGACAGCCCGTTGCTGTTCTCATCGAGGTAAGGTGTATCGATCTGGTTGATATCGCCTGTGAAAACGATTTTTGTCCCTTCACCGGCCCGGGTGATGATCGTCTTGATCTCGTGAGGTGTCAGGTTTTGGGCCTCATCGACAATAAACATGACATTCGTCAGGCTGCGCCCACGTATGAAATTGAGTGCAGTGATCGACAGATCCCCATTTTCCTGGAGGTCTTCGATTATTTTAGACCTTTTTGAATTTTCGGCATAATTGGATTTGATGACCTTCAGGTTGTCCCAAAGCGGCATCATATAAGGGGAGATCTTTTCCTCGGCAGATCCAGGTAAAAAGCCGATCTCGCGATTGTTCAGCGGGATCGTGGGCCTGGCGAGGATGATCTGGTCATACCTGTTCTTTTGTTCTAGAGCCGCCGCCAGGGCCAGCAAGGTTTTACCGGTGCCCGCCACACCCTGGAGGGCAATGAGCTTGATATCATCATTGAGCAGGGCATTCAGGGCAAATGTCTGCTCTGCATTACGGGGTTTAATACCATATGCATAGACTTTTTCAACCAATTCAATTTCAAGGGAATGACTATTGTACCGTGCCAGGGCTGAATTGCTGCAGTTGTTCAGGATGTAATAGCCGTTGGCGATCTTGGTATCTTTGAGCAAGCCATCTTCCGGGATATGTTTCCGCGCGTACAGGGTTTTTATAGTTTCGGCATCGACATCATTGATGGCTTTATTGAAAGTCTCGCTGAGGTCATTGGCATCCTTGACCTTTCCGGTTTTGTAGTCTTCGGCCTTCAGACCAATGGCCTTTGCTTTGATGCGCAGGTTGATATCCTTGGTGACCAGGTAGACTTCCCGTGTTGAATGCTGTTTGGTCAGAAGGGTTACAGCATTGATGATCTTATGATCGTTTTTGGCGCTGCCAAAAATCCTGGTGGCATCCTGTCCGTTCACTTCATGGTCCAGGACAATCTTCAATCGACCTTTGCCATCACCCAGTGGGATCCATTGGTCTAATCGGCGATCCCCGGCAAGTTTATCGAGAATACGAATGACATTCCGTGCTTCAAAGTTCTTCGTGTCATTGCCGATCTTGAAATTGTCCAGCTCTTCCAATACTGTGATGGGAATCGCGATGTCGTTGTCTTCAAAATTGGTGAGTGCATTATGGTCAAATAACAGAATTGAGGTGTCGAGGACAAAGAGTTTTGGCATATTACAATATGTTATCGTATTATAAAAATATATAATATGATTAAGAACAAAGAATTATTCTCATTTTTTTTTCGGATTTATATTCTTCTCCATCAGATCCCGGATCATTATAAATTGATGGCAACTGTGTGGTGAAGAATATTCAGGTACACAATGATTGAAATATTCATTATAATTATGTGTGAATAGCTCAAATTAACCAGCTTATGAATCTGTCTAGCATCATTACAGCCCTGTGCAGCCTTTTTTTCTTGATGATTGGAGCGGATAAGTTTTTTTCTTTTCTGGAGCCGCCATGTTCATTGGAGGAAAATATTCCTGCAACCATATGGATTTTATTCGGCCTGCTGCAAGTGGCCTCAGGCGTCCTCATTTGGTCGCCCCGTTTCAAAAAGCATATCGCCGGATTTTGGGCTGTTTTCATGGTGGTCTTTATAATTGTTCACCTTGTCATGCAAACGTATGATATCGGGGGAGCGATCTTTATGGCCGTCCTGCTCGGCATCCTGGTCTGGGATCCTCCTTTTCTAAAAAGATCAATAACAAAAGGACAAGCCAATTAGCGGGCTTGATCGAAAAAATTTAACAACATCTGATAAGACATCCGGGTCTCCTACAGATTATCAGGGCACGATAATAGCACATAGATGAAAATAGTATCAGTAAGAGATCATCCCGAATATGTAGATACAGCCATAGAATATTTCCAGAAGTCCTGGCCGGATGTCTTTCCTGACATCTATGATGACTGCATACGCCACAGCATTGATGCCAGGCATGGCCTGCCACAGTGGTACCTTTTAAAAAAAGACAGGCACATCATAGGTTGTGCAGGACTTGTCACGAATGACTTCATCAGCAGGGGAGACCTCTATCCATGGCTCTGTGCCCTGTATATTGAAAAAGATCACAGGGGACATGGGTATGGGACATGGCTCATTGACAAAGCAAAAGAAGATACAAAGTCAATCGGTTTTGACACCCTCTATCTGAGTACATCACATGTTGGCTATTACGAGAAGTATGGTTTTAAGTATCTTGGACATGGCTTTCATCCCTGGGGCGAATCGTCGAGGATCTATGAAATACGTGTGTAAAAACCATATGAAAACTGCCCGCGTTCACGGCAATAATTAATCAAGAATGACATATAGACATCTATTCATTTCCATTGGACTTATCATATTTAATACATTGGCCTGGTGTCAATCTATTGAAATAAAATTACAGGCGCTTATTGATTCCGTCTTCATGGCGGATCCCACATCTATCGGCATCATGGTGCACGTTGAGTCTCCGGAAAAAGACCTGTCCTGGAGTGGTGCCTCCGGGTACGCTGATGCAGAGCACATGACGGCGTTGGAGCCAGACCAACCGGCACTTATCGCCTCCAGCATTAAGCCATATGTTTCTGCAACCATCCTCAGATTGCAGGAACTTGGAGAACTCTCGATTGAAGACCCCATTGACAGCAGGCTGACTGATGCAACAGTATCTTTGTTCGAGTCGGACGGATACGAAATGGACGAGATCAGGATCAAACATTTGCTCTCCCACACCAGTGGCATCCAGGGATATGACTCTTACGCCTTCCTGGATTCGGTCAGTACCCAGCCACAATTCAGGTGGACAAGAGATGCCTTGCTGAACCAGGCTGTATTGATGGGCGACCCGCAGGGAGAAGCCGAGGATTTGTTTGCCTATTCCGATGCCAATTATCTATTGTGTACAGAGATCATTGAGGGGGTAACACAAAAACCATTTTATTCATCCATGAGAGAACTTCTCAAGTATGCCGAATTA
>JBFKJL010000210.1:0-4808 GCA_041631795.1 Saprospiraceae bacterium
GTCAGCCCTAAAAAGATCCACAGAATGATCGCATTATACTTGTCCCTCGTAAAATTGTCAAACAACTTGGCTATAATGTACCCGACCTTTTCATGGGGCAGGACCACAATCGCATAATAAGCGATGAGAATTAATATATTACCCAACTTATGATCAGACAACCATCTTATAAAATTTTGCATCGCCTATCCCTTAACAGAAAGTTCTTCAAAAGCAGAAACGAGCACATCCAGATCCTCAAATGAGGTAAAGATATTCGGACTTATCCTGTAAAATCCATTGCCGGGATACCCCGTCAACTTAAAATGCAGGTTGTATTCTTTTTCGAAAATTTCAGGTCTAACCAATTTCCCATCTTTTTTTAGTGCCACAGACGCCAGGGCGCAGGAATGATTGTAATCTGTCTGAGAATGGATGGTAACACCCCTTATCTCCCTGACCCTCTCCACCCAGTAGGCTTTTAGATCGTGCAAATGCTTTTGTTTTTGAGGAATACCCGTTAAATCGAGAAAATCAAGAGCCGCTCCGATACCCAGTTCATTATAAAATCCTCTTGTTCCGAGATAATCAAATTTCACCATCGACTCCGCTGCATTCTCATCCGCCGATGCCAGAGGATAGATGCCCGGAATCTTATCCTCTTTAATAAATAAAAGACCATTGCCTTGAGGGGCATTCAACCATTTGTGAAGGCTCGTCGCATAATAATCACACCCGATCTCACGCAAGTTGTGTTGAATATGCGCAAACGAGTGGGCGCCATCCACCAAAACCTCAACACCATAATTGTGGGCCATCGCACAGATTTCCTTTGCAGGCATTATGAAGCCTTCCCTGTGCGTGATATGCGTAAGGAGAATGAGCTTCGTCCTCTGAGTAATGGCCGCCTCATATAATGCCACAATTTCTTCATCAGAATGTGTCATGATATCCACTTGCACTTTCACCGGCACAATCCCTTCCCTTTTTTCTCTTTGTTTCAGTGCATTGACCGGATAGGGATAATCACATGATGCATAGATCACTTCATCGCCATGCTCCAGGGGCATCCCGAAAAGCACATTATTCAATCCTTCAGTGGTATTGCGCACAATTGTTATTTCATCCGAAGAACAACCCAGGAGCACCGACATTCTTTGTTTATTGGCCATCCGCTCATCCTGCCAGTCATTCCAAACCTCGTAAGGCGGACGCGCATTCAATTCTGCGATCAACTCAAAATATTTCTCTCTGACAGGATCAGGCATCACTCCAGCGCTTCCACTGTTCAGATGAATCACTTCACCAAATGCCGCTGGAAACTGGGATCTGATGTACGCCCACGGATCCTCTGGCACCTCTAAATCAAGGCAAAACCTGGATGATCCTGATGCCAATGCACTTCCCGTCGAAACGATGCCGAGGGTAGTTAAAAATTTACGCCTGTCATGCATGATCATTCCGCTTTCTTCCTGTATTGGCCATTGAAAATCGTTTTCCATATAACTTCCTGTTTCTGATCCCATACCTGGTTGAGGGTACCATCTTTATTTAGGGTCCATGTAATCCTGTTGTCTTCATTTTCCATGACCATTGCGCCCTCCTTGAGTCCTCCCTTGATGTGGAGTGTCAGGCCGCCGTTATCGACCCAATATTGCTCCCACAAACCATTTTCCGTGTTGTACTTGTTCAGACTTGTACCCTGGTACCCGCCATTGGCAGCTTTGTATTCCTCCCTGATGACCACCCCATTGAGGATGGATGTGATCTTGCTGAACCCCACAATTTTATCTGTTTCATTGCGGTAAACATCCCATTCTCCAATCCAGAAGTCAAAATCAGATTTGTGTTCTTCAAGATCTGGACTGATTTGCGCCACGGTCAGGCACGGACTCAAACAGATCAATAAAAAAGACAGGACACGGTGCATTCTTAATTTCATAATTCACAATTTTTTTCCAATATATTTTAAAGTTGGCGTTTTTGATACTAAGGATCCGTTAATCTTCCCTATTTGTCATTCCGGCTTTACGCCAAAACCCATCCATCCATTAAAGTATATATGGAATGACAGCTTTCCGGTTTTGGGGATAATCCCTGAATTTTTCCCGGTACCATCGATGATGGGACAAAGCACGCGGAACGAGATTCGCTGTGGTCCAAACAGCAAAGGACAAAGGCGGGATGGCCCACGTCATCATGGCAAATCCAAACCACTCCACGATTTCCCCAAAATGATTTGGGCATGACACCTTGCCGAAAAGTCCGCCATAAGGTATCCGATAACCGGTCTCTCCCGGTTTGCGAAGCCGCAGCAGGATATGATCAGATTGCATATTTATAGCAAAACCGACTGTCCAGGCCAATAATCCTGTGATAAATGGCAGACTGTAGATCCATTCAACAGGGTATGCGTTGCCAATATATCCAAAATAGTACCCGCAAATGAGTCCATTGACAACATTGAAAAAAATGGCGGATAAGACAATAGAAAAAGGGATCTTTTTACCTGGAGTCCTCATTCGAAAAGGAAATATCAAGACTCGATTGGTGTAATGAATCACCCAAAGCGCGATAAAGAACCACACCACAACAGATTTTTCCGTACCACTTAAAAGAACGAACAATGGACAGCACAACAATGCCGGCATTTCCATGATGATCCAGCCCAGGCGATTATCCAGGAGCGGTCCCCAACTCCTTTTGATATGGCGACCGTAAGGTGCTGGAATGAAAACTTGGACCGGGAAAAGAACGACAGCAAGGCCTATCCAGGCATAAACCACAGTATTGAAATCAATTCCCATACTTGAATATTAAAGAGAGTGTTATTTTTGGGAGATTAAAATAGCAAAAATGATCAGAAGCTTTTCCAAAAAGCTGACATCATCAAACCTGTACATTAAAGTGACCAACTGGGAATACTGGCCAATGGAAGTGGCGTATATTCCCGTGCTTTTCATGTGGTTTTATTTTGTTATCCGGTCGAAAAAATTTTTCTTTCAGTCCAACGTGAACCACCTGCATAAAAATGGTGCCATGATGGGCGCGTCAAAATACAAGATTCTCAGTATGTTTCCCGAGCCGTTCAGGCCAGTCACTATTTTCAATCCTTCCGGTGAAAACAGAATCGCTCATGCAGAACAGGAGATCAAAAAGTTTGGGCTTTCTTTCCCACTGATCGTCAAACCGGATTTAGGAGAGCGTGGCCTTCTTGTTGAACTTATCCACAACATGGATGAACTCAGGCAATACTTGCAAGCCAATGTTATTGATATCCTGATCCAGGAGTATGTTTCCCTTCCTGAAGAATGTGGTATATTTTACGTGCGTAAACCATCAGAGGATAAGGGGCGTATCGTCTCGATCGGATTAAAATCATTTTTAAGGATTACCGGGGACGGTAAAAGTTCCATACGGCAACTTCTCAATGAAAATCCCAGATCCAAGTTACAGGTCAAAAGGCTTGAAAAGAAATTGGGGGCGGAATTAGATCGCGTATTGGCTGAAGGTGAGGACATGAAAATTGAACCTATAGGCAACCACAACAGGGGAACGACATTTCTCAATGGCAATCATCTCATTTCGGAAAAACTGGCTGCTCTTTTTGATGACATCAACAGGCATTTGCCTGAATTTTATTACGGCCGCTATGATCTCAAGTACAGGGACTGGGACAGCCTGCTTGAAGGCAAGGACATTAAGTTGCTCGAACTGAACGGGATTGCCTCCGAACCGATACACATCTATGACCCTTCAATAGATATAATGGAAAAGTACAGGGTATTTTACAGGCATTGGAAAACGCTGTTCGAGATCAGCATGATGCAAATGGAAAGGGGCATACGACCTGTGACACGTAAAAATGCCATTAAGGCTGTAAGGGATTATTACGCGTATGTCGGGTCGGTGAACATCAATTGGAGGGCAGGCATTTCCTGATCTTACCAGGAGATAATCCGGGTCTTTTGAATGACTTCGACGCCGTGTGTTGTCCCCAATCGACCATATCATCGAATTCGCTCCGGAGGCCACACCAATCACCACCTGTATCCAAGAAAAATGCCTCCAAGAATAATAGCCCCTTCACCGGTGGGTTCTCCTTCAGTTCTGACATTCACTTCCCAGCCAAATGCCAGTCCGGGTTGGATCACCACATGACCATCACAAAGAAGAAAGGCATACCCACCTGTGAGCGTTGGCTGCAGTACTGTTATATCTGTTGTGCCCGAATCTGTGTCATTGATCCAATCTACTGCATTGAACCATACGTCAGACCGGACACCCAGGTTCAAGCCGGACCGGGTAGCCTTAAAAAATCTATTGTACCCGACAGAGAACCCAAAGCCTTGTCCTTCTTCTTGTGGCTGAACTCCAAGGTCCCTGTGGTCAAAGATATTGGCCCCCAGGCGTATGTCTATTGAACTCTTCACTCCCAGATGCACATCTGCCCGTAAGGCCGGGATGGAGCCGGTGGGATATTGCTGAAACTCGACACCAAGTGATCGTAAACCGTTTTGGCCCGAGCCATAAATAAAACAAAGCAAGAAGAAAACAGCCAATACATTTTTCATTTCCAATAGTTTACAATCAAGTTTGTCATAATTCAAAACATCCATTCACCTGAGACGTTACATAAAATAAAAATCATTTTATGAATAATTTTATTGTTGCGTGCCTCAGCATTATGATGATCAGTGTCCAGGCTTGCGGTCAAAAAACCAAAGATGGGGAAAAAACCGATGTGGTCCCCGTATCGGAATATGTAAAAGACAAAGATTACAGTCCCTATGAAGTGGCGACCTTTGCCGGTGGATGTTTCTGGTGTA